>NZ_JBSGFD010000014.1:0-79054 GCF_053603215.1 Kitasatospora sp. NPDC004240
GGCCGGAGCCACCCCGGACAGGACCACTTCGCGCTCCTGCCGCACATCGGTGCGCGCGTCGATGTCCACCGACGCACGCTCCGTCAGGTAGGCGTGCGGTGGAGAAGCGCAGGCCCAGCTCCGCCTCCGCCCGTCCGGCGATCACGTTGGCACGGGTGCCGCCGCTGATCCGGCCGGCGTTGAGCTCGGTGCCCGGGTGGCAGGCCAGCCCGCGGACCGCGACCAGTTGGTCGACCAGCTCGTCCACCGCCGACACGCCCTCGGCGGCGTCGTTGCCCGCGTGGGCCTCGCGACCGGTCACCGTCAACCGCACCCGGCTGCTGCCCCGCCGCGCGGTCTTGAGACGGCCGTCCGGGTGCGGCGGTTCGAGGCCCAGGACGGCGGCCGCTCCGCGCAGTTGGCGCTCGACCAGGCGCCGGCCGTCCGGACTGCCGACCTCCTCGTCCGAGACCACCACCAGCCGGACGGTGCGGTGCGGACGCTGCCCGAGGTCGGCCAGCAGCGCGAACGCGCCCTCCAGAACGGCCAGTCCGCCCTTCATGTCGACCACACCGGGGCCGCTGAGGGTGCCGTCCTGCTCGGTCACCGGCCAGTCCGCGAGGGTGCCGGCGGGCCAGACGGTGTCGTGGTGGCCGACCACCAGGAGGTGCGGGAGGCTCTCGTCCTGGCCGTCCCACTGGAGCACCAGGTGGTCGCCGGCCGGACCGGCCTCCCGGCGGGCGGTGGCCCCGGTGGCCCGGAATCCGGCGGCCAACTCCTCGGCCAGCGCGTCGAGTCGGGGGGCGTCGCCGCTGGGGGACTCCATTCCGGCCAGGTCCGCGCAACGGCGCCGGACGGCCCCGGCGAGCGTACGGGCCCGGGAGCTGAGCGCTCTGGGCAGGCCGGGGAGCGCGGCGGTGGGGGCCGCGGTGAGGGGCGCGGCGACGGGAGCGGCGAGGGACGCGCTGCCGGACAGGGTGGCGGTCGCGGTGGGGGCCGCGGCGGGAGAGGCGGTGGCGGACGCGGCGGGGAAGGACGCGGCGGGGGCCTGGGGAGCCCCGACGGCCGAGGCGCGTGGGGGCGCGGCAGCGGCGTCGGCCTGAACGGGGTGCACGGTGGCGGGGTCGGCGGTGGAGGAGTCGACGGTCGCGGAGTCGGCGGCGGCCGCGGCGGAGGCGGCGAGGTCGCTGGTCACGGTCGGCGCACCGGGGCGCCGGACCGTCTGGGAACTCAAAGCTCGCCTCCGCGGCCGCCACCGGTACTCAGCGGACGCCCGGACCAGGGGGCCCGGCGGGTCCGTCGGCCGCGTCGTGCGGTCCGACAGGACGGGCCGTCTGGCCCGAGTGCGGTGGAACGGCTGGGCGACGTGCTTGGCATTGCGTCCTCCTCGCTCGATCCGGTGACCCCGGTCGGCCCGGAGCCCCCGTTGGACGGCGGCTTCGAAGCGGTGGGCGCAGTCCCTGCCACCAGCACCGAACGAAAGCCGAGATGTGAGCCTAGAAGAACCGTTCGGTTTCCTGCGAGGTGGCCCTGCTCCCAGCGCGCCGGGGACCTGACCCCGCCTCGGACGCCCACCGGAGAACGGCGGCAGGCGCACGGCGCGCGGCCCGGATCGGCGCGCGAGCGCGGTCGCCGGATCGCGCCCAGTTCCACGATGAACCTCGCGCCCGGGTTCGGCAGCACAAGGCGCCAAGCGGGTGGGGCAAGGGGGCGGTGGGCGCGGGGCGGGGGGATTGAGGGTGACGGATGACGGGTGCCCTGCGACCGATTTCGGATGACAGGTGACAGGTGACAGACATCAGGCGACAGACGACAGGTGGCAGGTAACAGACATCGACTCACCGATCACGGAAAGCGGACGATCGATGACCGATAGCGACTTACAGATGACGGATGACAGATATTGAAATCTGTCATCCGTCATGCCATAGTTGAAATCAGCCAGCCGTCGACGGTCATCCGCCATCGGCCACCCGTCATCCGTGATCTGCGATCCGCGATCGGTCATCCGCGATCCGCCCGCCCCATCCCCACGCCCCGCCCCGCCCAGGAGCCTCCGCATGCCCACCACCACCCACACCCACGCCCCTCTTCGCACCCTCGGCGCCAACGGCCTCACCACCTCCGCCATCGGCCTCGGCTGCATGGGCATGTCAGACCTCTACGGCCCCGCCGACGAGACCGAGAGCACCGCCACCATCCACGCCGCCCTCGACGCCGGCGTGACCCTGCTCGACACCGGCGACTTCTACGGCATGGGCCACAACGAGCTGCTGATCCGCGAGGCCCTGCGCGGCCGCGACCGCTCGGAGGTCCAGATCAGCGTGAAGTACGGCGCCCTGCGCGGCGCGGACGGCACCTGGCTCGGCATGGACACCAGCCCGGCCGCCACCAAGGCCGCCCTCGCCTACACCCTGCGCCGCCTGGGCACCGACCACGTCGACGTGTACCGCCCCGCCCGCCTGGACCCGAGCGTCCCGATCGAGGAGACCGTCGGCGCGATCGCCGAGCTGGTCGAGGCCGGGTACGTACGCCACATCGGCCTCTCCGAGGTCGGCGCCGACACCCTGCGCCGGGCCGCCGCCGTCCACCCGATCAGCGACCTGCAGATCGAGTACTCGCTGGTCTCCCGCTCGCTGGAGGCCGAGATCCTGCCGACCGCCCGCGAACTCGGCATCGGCGTCACCGCGTACGGCGTGCTCTCCCGCGGTCTGCTCAGCGGTCACTGGAGCGCCGACCGCGAGATGGCCGGCACCGACTTCCGCGGTCACAGCCCGCGCTTCCAGGGCGAGAACCTGACCCACAATCTCCGCCTGGTCGAGGCGCTGCGCGCGGTGGCCGAGGGGCAGGGCGCGACCGTGGCGCAGGTGGCGACCGCGTGGGTGGCCTCGCGCGGCGAGGACGTCGTCCCACTGGTCGGCGCACGTCGGCGGGACCGCCTCGCCGAGTCGCTCGGCGCGCTGGACCTGACCCTGGGCGAGGCCGAGCTCGCCGCCATCGAGGCCGCCGTCCCGGCCGGGTCGGCCGCCGGGGAGCGGTACGCTGCCGCTCAGATGGCCCATCTCGACAGCGAGCGCTGACCCGCACCGCGGTTCCCCGCCCGCCGCCGGGCCCGGGGCCACCGGGCGTGGCGCTCCCCGCCGGAGCACCGCACCCGAACCGCCCGCCCAAGCCGCGGCTCCGGCCGTCAACCAACGACCGGCGCACCACCCGTAAGGACGTACCTCCCCGTGACGACGGACAGCGCACTCACCCCCGAGCAGATCCTGAGCGCGGCGGAGGACGTCCTTCGACGGTTCGGGCCGACCAAGGCGACCGTGGTGGACATCGCCCGCACCCTCGGCGTCAGCCACGGCAGCGTCTACCGGCACTTCCCGAGCAAGGCGGCGCTGCGCGAGGCGGTCACCCAGCGCTGGCTCGACCAGGCGCACCACAACCTGTCCTCGATCGCCAACGAGCCCGGCCCGGCGGTGGAGCGGCTGCACCGCTGGCTGGCGACGCTGTTCGCCGCCAAGCGGAAGAAGGCGCTGGACGACCCGGAGCTGTTCGCGACCTACATGTCCCTGATCCCGGACGCGAGCCGCACGGTCGGGGCCCATCTGGACACCCTGATCGCCCAGATCGGCCTGATCGTCCAGGACGGCATCCACAACGGCGAGTTCAAGCCGGTGCACGTCGGCACGGTCTCCCGCGCCGTCTTCGAGGCCACCGCCCACTACCACGACCCGGCCCACGCGGCCGAGTGGTCCGACCCCGAGGTCGAGAAGCGCTTCGAGGCCGTCTGGAACCTGCTCCTGCGCGGCCTGCGCGCCGCCTGACCGCCCCGGCGCCCCACCCACCCGGCCGCCCGGCCGCCCGCCCGCCCGGCCCACCGACAACGCCCACCCGGCCCGCCGAAAATCGGTCGCCCTCCCCTCCCCCGGCCCGGGAGACTGTGTCGCACACAGTTGATCTCACCCGGAGGATGACATGCCCGCCCCGGCCCCGTACGGCCCCCCGGTCCCCCACCGCCCGTCCGCGGCGGTCCTGGACAGCCTCCACGGCCTGGCGCTGGGCGACGCCTTCGGTGACCGCTGGTTCCCCGTCCCGGTCGACGAGGCGCCCGCCGCCCTCGCCGCCCGCGTCCCACGCGAAGCACCCTGGCACTGGACCGACGACACCGCCCAGGCCCTCGTCCTGGTCGGCCACCTGGGCCGGCACGGCGAGGTGGTCCAGGAGGAGCTGGCCCGCGACTTCGCCGCCGCCTACACCGCCGAGTACGGCCGCAAGTACGGGCCGTCGATGCACCGGGTGCTCCGCGAGGTCCACGGGGGTGCCGACTGGCGTTCGGTGACCCGGGCGCAGTTCGGCGGGCAGGGTTCGTACGGCAACGGCGCGGCGATGCGGGTGGCGCCGCTCGGGGCGTGGTTCGCCGCGGACCTCGCCGAGGTCGTCCGGCAGGCCGAACGGCAGGCGCTCGCCACGCACTTCCACCCCGAGGCGGTGGCCGGCGCGGTCGCGGTGGCCCTCGCGGCCGCCTTCGCGGTCAGGGGCCGCAGCGGATCCCCGGCCGGCCGGGAGGACCGCGGCGCGCTGCTGCTGGAGATCGCCGGCCGGCTGCCCGAGAGCGAGGTCCGCTCGGGCCTGCGGATCGCGGCCCGGCTGCCGGAGGGGACGAGCGTGCGGCACGCGGCGAACGTGCTCGGCTCCGGTCGCCTGATCTCCGCGCCCGACACCGTCCCGTTCGCCCTGTGGTCCGCCGCCGGGCACCTGGACTCGCTGCCCGAGGCGATCTGGCACACGGTCGAGGGCTGGGGCGACATCGACACCACCTGCGCCATCGCCGCCGGGGTGGTCGCCGCCCGGACCGGCCTGGCCGAGGTCCCCGCCGGCTGGCTGGCCGCCCGCGAGCCCCTGCCCGCCTGGGCCGCCACCGGATGACCGGGCCACCGGGCAACGGGCCCGCGCACCCGCGGCCCCGCCCGCCCAGGCGTGGCACCCTCCCCGGGAGCCGTCCGCGGCGCGATACTTCGGCCCATGCGCATCCTGATCGCGACCGCCGGTTCCCGGGGCGACGTGGCTCCCTTCACCGGTCTCGGCGCCCGGCTCCGGGCGGCGGGGCACCAGGTCGCGCTGGCCACCCACACCGGGTTCGCCCCGGACGTGCGGGCCGCGGGCCTGGAGTTCCGCCCGCTGCCGCTGGACCCGCGGGCCGAGCTCGCCTCGGCGCGCGGCCAGCGTCTGCTGAGAGCCGGTTCCGGGCCGCGCGCGATGCTCGAACTGCGGCGGCTGGCCCGCTCGTCGATGCCCGCCATGGCCGAGGCCGTGGTGGCCGCCACCGCCCGGGGCACGGACGTCCTGCTGACCACCGGGCCGACCACCGCCCTCGGCCAGGTCGTGGCGGAGGCACACGGCATCCCCTGCCTCGCACTCGGGCTGCAACCCCTCGCCCCCACCCGCGAGTTCGCCCCGGCGGTCACCGGCACCCGCTCGCTCGGCCGGACCGGCAACCTGCTGGCCGGCCATGCCGTCCAGGCGGCCGTGGACCAGCTGTTCGCCCCCGCGGTCCGGGAGTTGAGGCGCCGGCTGGGCCTGCCGCGGCGCGGCATCGCGAGCGCCCGGCGCGGGCGGCCGGTGCTGCACGGCTACTCCCCGCTGGTGGTCCCCCGCCCCTCCGACTGGCCGCCCGGCCTCGCCGTCACCGGCTACTGGTGGCCGCACCCGGATCCCGCCTGGCAGCCGCCGCCCGGGCTGCTGGACTTCCTCGACAGCGGCCCGCCGCCGGTGTTCGTCGGTTTCGGCAGCCTGGTCGTCGGCGACGGCGGCCGGCTGGCCGGGACCGTCCTGGAGGCGGTGCGGCGGGCCCGGGTGCGCGCGGTGCTGCAGTCCGGCTGGAGCGGGCTGACCGCGCCGCCCGGCGACGAGGTGTTCACCATCGGCGACGCGCCGCACGCGTGGCTGCTGCCCAGGATGGCCGCCGCCGTCCACCACGCCGGCGCCGGTACGACGGCGGCCGCGCTGCGGGCCGGGATCCCGGCCGTTCCGGTGCCCGCGCAGCTCGACGCGCCGTTCTGGTCCGGACGGCTGACCGCGCTCGGTGTCTCACCGGGCGCGGTCCCGCTCGCCGGGCTCACCGCGGACCGGCTGGCCACGGCCCTGCACCGGGCGACCACCGAACCGCGCTACCGGGAGCGTGCCCGTACGGTGGCCGCGGCGCTCGCCGCCGAGGACGGCGCCGCCGCGGTGGTCACGGCCGTCGAACGCCTGGCACGCCCGGCCGGGCAGGCTCCGTGAACACCCGGGTCCACCCCTCCCGCCAGCCTCCCGGGAGGGTGAACGCCCGGGTTCACCCCTCCCACGGTTCACCCCTCCCCCGCCGCCCCGCGAGGGTGAGCGCCGTGTAGAGCAGCATCGCCGAGGCGAAGCCGACCGCCCAGCCGTAGTCGGCCAGTGGCCGCAGCACCGGGATCACGCCGTCCGTCGGGAACGGCCCGGCCTTCTTCCCGGCGGCGTCCAGGGTCGAGTACGAGCCGCCGACCGCGAGGACCCCGCCGACGACGAAGGCCAGCACGGCTCGCCAGTTCCAGCCGGCCCGGTACCAGTAGCGGCCGCTGCCGGGGGTGTAGAGCTCGGCGAGGTGCAGCCGGGTGCGGCGGCAGATCCAGTAGTCGGCGATCAGGACGCCGGCCACCGTGCCGAGCAGCCCGCCGACCAGGCCGAGCCAGGTGAAGATGTACATCTGCGGGCTGGAGAGCAGCTTCCACGGGAAGATCGCGATCCCGACCACGCCGGTGATGAGCGCCCCGGTGCGGAAGTCGATGAGCCGCGGGGCCAGGTTGGCGAGGTCGTACGCGGGTGAGACGACGTTGGCGGCGATGTTGACCGAGAGGGTGGCGACCAGGACGGTGATCAGCGCGAAGAGGATGCCGGGGGCGCTGTCGATCTTCGCGGTGAGCTCGACCGGGTCCCAGATCGCCTCGCCGTAAACGGCCTCGGAGCCCGAGGTGACCAGGACCGACAGCACGGCGAAGGCGGTCATGGTGGTCGGCAGGCCGAGCGCCTGGCCGAGGGCCTGGGCGCGCTGGCTGCCGCCGAAGCGGGTGAAGTCGGGGATGTTCAGGCTGAGCGTCGCCCAGAACCCGATCATGCCCATCAGGCTGGGGAAGAAGACCTTCCAGAAGTCGCTGCCCCAGCCGAGCCGGGACGGCTGGGAGAGCAGGGTGCCGAGGCCGCCTGCCTCGGCCGCGATCCAGATCAGCAGCGCCACGGCGCCGACGATGACGAAGGGCGCGGCCCAGTTCTCGACCTTGCGCAGGAAGTCCATGCCCCGGTGGATGATGGCGATCTGCAGCGCCCAGAACGCCAGGAAGGCGAGCCAGAGCGTCCACGGGTGCCCGCCGAACTCCGCCGCCCCGCGCCAGGATTCGCCGAACAGCTTGCCCGCCAGCAGGTAGATGGCGGAGCCGCCGATCCAGGTCTGGATGCCGAACCAGGCGCAGGCCACCGCCGCCCGGACCAGGGCCGGCAGGTTGGCCCCGCGCAGGCCGAACGAGGCCCGCGCGAAGACCGGGAACGGGATGCCGTACTTGGTGCCGGCGTGGCCGGTGAGCAGCATGGGCACGAGCACGATCAGGTTGCCGAGGGCGATGGTGAGGACGGCCTGCTTCCAGTCCATGCCGAGCGCGACCAGGCCCGAGGCCAGTGTCCAGGACGGGATGTTGTGGGCCATGCCGACCCACAGGGCGAGGAAGTTGTACGTCGTCCAGGTGCGCCGGGCGACGGGGACGGGGAGCAGGTCGTCGTTGGTGAAGCCGTTGGCGGGGAGGTGGAGGGCCGGGTCGAGTTCGACCCGGCCGTCGGGGGTCTCGTGCTGTGTGCCGTCTCCTGTCGCTGTCCGGATTCCGGTCACGGTCGGCAACACCCCTCTCTTCCTGAGGACTCGGTACGGGTCACGTTCCCGGGCCGGCAGGGTCCGCGGCGGCCCGGGTCCGCGGGCGGGGCCGGCCGACGCCCGGCGGGTTCGGCCGGCCGGGGCCTCAGGCCGTCGTCAGCCGCGGGATGACCTCGGCGCCGTACGCGTCGATGGTCGACTCGACGGCGTCGTGCATCGCGTAGACGGCGAACTGGTCGACGCCCAGGGAGCGGAGGTGCTCCAGCCGCTCCAGTTGGGCCGCGGGCGGGCCGATGAGGCAGAAGCGGTCGACGATCTCGTCGGGGACGAAGGCGGTGTCGGGGTTCCCCGCCCGGCCGTGGTGGCTGTAGTCGTAGCCCTGACGGCCCTTGATGTAGTCGGTGAGCGCCTCGGGCACCAGGTCGGAGTGCTCGCCGTAGTGGGTGACCAGGTCGGCGACGTGGTTGCCGACCATGCCGCCGAACCAGCGGCACTGCTCCCGGGCGTGGGCGAGCGCGTCCGGCGAGTCGTCGGCGGTCACGTAGGCGGGGGCGGCGACGCAGATGGTGATCGCGTCGGGGTCGCGGCCGGCCTCGACGGCCGAGCGGCGGACCGCCTTGACCATGAACTCGGTGAGGTACGGGTCGGCGAGCTGCAGGATGAAACCGTCCGCCTGCCGGCCGACCAACGCGAGCGCCTTGGGCCCGTACGCGCCCATCCAGATGGGCAGCCGTGCCCCCTCGGGCGCCCAGGGCAGGTGCATCTCGGTGCCGTCGACGACCACCGACCGGCCCTCGGCGAGCTCCTTGATGGCGTGCATGGCCTCGGCGAGCCGGGCCAGGGTGGCGGGGTGGCGGCCGGCCACCCGCATCGCGGAGTCACCGCGGCCGATGCCGCAGACGGTGCGGTTGCCGTACATGTCGTTGAGGGTCGCGAAGAGGGAGGCGGTGACCTCCCAGGTGCGGGTGGAGGGGTTGGTGACCATCGGGCCGACGGTGAGCCGGCCGGTCTCGGCGAGGATCCGGCTGTAGATGACGAACGGCTCCTGCCAGAGCACGCAGGAGTCGAAGGTCCAGCCGTGGGTGAAGCCGGCCCGTTCGGCGCGGATCATGCGGTCGATGAGCAGGCGGGCGGGCGGGTCGGTCTGCAGGACGAGGCCGATGTCCATCAAGGCTCCAGGGGGTCGGGCGGAGGGGCCGGGGGATGCCGGAGAGGGGAACGCCGGGGCGTTCAGGGGAACGCCGGAGGGAGGGCACCCGGGACGCGGGCCGCCGTGACGGGGCGGGCCGGGCCCCGGATGCCCCAAGGGATCGGGGGATCGGGGGATCGGGGGGTCAGATCAGGTAGCGGCAGGTGTCCCGGCGCAGGAAGGTGCCGTGGCCGGCGCGGCCCTGCCAGGTGCCGTCGTCCAGCACGACGGTGCCGCGCGAGAGCACCGTGCGCACCCGGCCGGTGATTCGCTTGCCCTCGTACGCCGAGTAGTCGACGTTCATGTGGTGGGTGGCGGCGGACACGGTCTGGACGGCCGTGGGGTCGTAGACGACCACGTCGGCGTCGGCGCCGGGGGCGATGGTGCCCTTGCGCGGGTGCAGGCCGAACATCCGGGCGGGCGTGGTGCAGGCGATCTCGACCCAGCGGCGGCGGCTGATCCGGCCCTCGACGACGGCCTGGTGCAGCAGGTCCATCCGGTTCTCGACGCCGGGCAGCCCGTTGGGGATCTTGGAGAAGTCGCCGCGGCCGAGCTCCTTCTGGCCGACGAAGCAGAACGGGCAGTGGTCGGTGGAGACCACCTGGAGGTCGTTGGTCCGCAGGCCGCGCCAGAGCGCCTCCTGGTGCTCGCGGGGGCGCAGCGGGGTGCTGCAGACGTACTTGGCGCCCTCGAAGCCGGGTTCGGCCAGGTTGTCGGTGGAGAGGAACAGGTACTGCGGGCAGGTCTCGCCGAAGACGTTGAGGCCGGTGTCCCGGGCCTGGGCGATCTCGGCGAGGGCGCTGGCGGCGGACACGTGGACGACGTACAGCGGGCTGCCGGCGACCTGGGCGAGCTTGATCGCGCGGTGGGTGGCCTCGGCCTCCAGCAGTTCGCGGCGGACCTCGCCGTGGTAGCGGGGGTCGGTGTGGCCGGCCGCGAGGGCCTGTTCGACCAGGACGTCGATGGCGATGCCGTTCTCCGCGTGCATCATGATCAGCCCGCCGTTGGCGGCGCCGCGCTGCATGGCGCGCAGGATCCGGCCGTCGTCGCTGTAGAAGACGCCGGGGTAGGCCATGAAGAGCTTGAAGGAGGTGGACTCGCCGGAGTCGACGAGGGCGTCCATCTCCTTCAGCACGGCCTCGTTGACGTCCGAGACGATGGTGTGGAAGGCGTAGTCGATCGCGCAGTTGCCGTCGGCCTTGGCGTGCCAGGCGTCCAGGCCCTCGCGCAGGGTGCCGCCGACGGGCTGGACGGCGAAGTCGACGATGGTGGTGGTGCCGCCCCAGGCGGCGGCGCGGGTGCCGGTCTCGAAGGTGTCCGAGGCCGCGGTGCCACCGAAGGGCAGTTCCATGTGGGTGTGGGCGTCGACCCCGCCGGGGACGACGTAGTGGCCGGTGGCGTCGATGACCTGCTCGGCGCTCCAGCCGGCGGCGGTGGCGCTGCCGCTCGCGGCGAGGGCGACGACCTGCTCGCCCTCGATCAGCACGTCGGCGTGGAGTTCCTCGGTGGCGGTGATGACGAGGCCGCCCCGGATGACGGTACGGGTCACAGCGGCTCCCCTCTCAGGCCTGGCTCAGCGGTCCGTAGGCCTCGGGCCGGCGGTCGCGGTAGAACGCCCACTGCTGGCGGACCTGTTCGATCAGCCCGAGGTCGAGGTCGCGGACGACCAGCTCCTCCTCCTTGTCGGAGGCGACGTCGCCGACGAACTGGCCGCGCGGGTCGACGAAGTACGAGGTGCCGTAGAAGTCGTTGTCGCCGTACTCCTCGGTGCCGACCCGGTTGATGGCGGCGATGAAGTACTCGTTGGCGACGGCGGCGGCGGGCTGCTCCAGCTGCCACAGGTACGCGGACAGGCCCCGGCTGGTGGCGGAGGGGTTGTAGACGATCTGCGCGCCGGCCAGGCCGAGGGCGCGCCAGCCCTCGGGGAAGTGCCGGTCGTAGCAGATGTAGACGCCGACCTTGCCGACGGCGGTGTCGAAGACCGGCCAGCCGAGGTTGCCGGGCTTGAAGTAGTACTTCTCCCAGAAGCCCTTGACCTGCGGGATGTGGTGCTTGCGGTACTTGCCGAGGTAGCTGCCGTCGGCGTCGATCACGGCGGCGGTGTTGTAGTAGATCCCGCTCTGCTCCTCCTCGTAGACCGGGACGACGATGACCAGGCCGAGTTCGCGGGCGAGTTCCTGCATCCGGCGGGTGGTGGGGCCGTCCGGGACGGCCTCGGCCCAGCGGTAGTGCTCGGGTTCCTGGACCTGACAGAAGTACGGCGCGTTGAAGACCTCCTGGAAGCCGATGATCTTCGCGCCCCGGGCGGCGGCCTCGCGGGCGTACCGTTCGTGGAGGGCGATCATCGACTCCTGATCGCCGGTCCACCGGGTCTGGACGAGGGCCGCGCGGACGATCTGCGACATGGGTACCTCCGCAACTCCGTGGCCCGCCCGGGGGACGGGCCTGCGGTCTGAGGGTTGTCGGGGCGGATCTACCGGTGAGTCCACGTACGCGACCGCACGGATCCCAGCTGATCTCCGTGTGGCGTCTACGTGCGTAGACCGTAGGCCCGGCCTCGGTGGCCTGACAATACGTCGGGCGAAACGCGGCAGGGACGGTCTTGCTGCGCGGACACGCGGGGTCTCCCGGATGGGATGAAACGGTCATCTACCCCGGACGTCGTCTCCTTACTCATTCGGGTGAATCTCCGTACGATCTCCCGCGCGGATCCGGACGCCGTGCCGCGATCCGGTTCGCACGCCCGAGGCACGCCGGCATACAGCCGACGTGCGGCCGACGCATGCCCGACGTACGGCCGCCACACCGCCGCCACACCGCCGAAACGCCGTGCCCCGACCGCCCGTTCGGGCCGGCGGGCCTTGCTTGACTCGTACCCGTCCGGTCGGGAAGGATCCGGCGCATGGACTCCGGCGCCACTCTGGTCTGCCGCCTGCACGTCGATCTGCGACGCCAGGCGAGTTCCATCTGTGCCCGCTGATCCCGCCTCCGCCCGCCGGCCCCGCCCTGTGACGCCCGCCAGGGACCGCGCCGCGCACCGCTGAACCCCGCGCCACCCGCCGTCACCCGGTCGCCCCCGCCCTCCCCCGAGCGGGCGGGGCCCGCACCGGCCCGGCCCGGCGCACCCCTGCCGCAGCCGCCGTCCGCCCGGCCTCCGCCGCGAACGGCTCTCCCCGAGGACTCCGCCATGCCCCTGGTTCCCGTGCTCCCCGTCGAACCCCCGACCCCCGCACCACCCGGCAGGCCACCTGCCGAACCGCCCGCCACGGGCCGTCCGCCGCTGTCGCCCAACGCCCTGCGCAAGATCGTCCGCGAGCTGGCCGAACAGCCGGACCGGTGGATCCACGAGGTCCGGCTCGCCACCGACGAGCGCTGGTACCGGCGGCTGGCGGCCGACGAGGACCACGAGGTGTGGCTGATCAGCTGGCTCCCCGGGCAGTCCACCGGCTTCCACGACCACGGCGGCTCGCGCGGCGCGTTCACCGTGGCGCTCGGCGAGCTGGAGGAGCTCTCGCTCGGCGGGCCGGAACACGGGCTGCTGATCCGCCGGATCCCCCGCGGCACCGCGCGGGCCTTCGGCGCCGAGTACGTGCACGACGTCCGCAACACGGCGAGCGGCCCCGCGGTGACCATCCACGCGTACTCGCCGCCGCTCAGCTCGATGGCGCACTACGACCTGCGGGCCGGTGGGCTCGTCCGCACCTCGACGGAAGGACCTGAGCAGTGGTGACCACGATCGACGACCTGGTGGAGCGGGCCCGCGAGGGCGTCCACCGGCCGCGCGGCCGGGAGGCGTACGAGGCGCAGGTGGCCGGTGCGCTGCTGGTGGACATCCGCCCGGCGGCCCAGCGGGCGGCCGAGGGGGAGATCCCGGACGCGCTGATCATCGAACGGAACGTGCTGGAGTGGCGGCTCGATCCGGCGGGCAGCCACCGGATCCCGGAGGCGGCGGGGTACGACGTCGAGGTGATCGTGGTCTGCTCGGAGGGGTACGCCTCCTCGCTGGCGGCGGCCTCGCTGCGCGAACTGGGGCTGCGCCGGGCCACCGACCTGGACGGCGGCTTCGTCGGCTGGGCGGCGGAGGGCCTGCCGACCCGGTCGACGGCCGACCCGGCGTAGGGCGCGCCTGACGATTCCCGACGGGCGCGCGGCGCGCGGGCCCGAGCCTCGGGCCGGACCCGAGCCTCGGGTCGGATCCGGCCCCGCGACCGGAACGATCAGGACCGGTTCGCACTCCGCGCGTTTCCGCGCGGAAATGACGGACAGAAGTTGATCCTGGGTCATAGGCTGATCGGAGCAACGGAAATTTGTCGACATACCGTCAAGCCATGGCCGATCGGCCGAACGCGAGCGTGACGACCGAGGAAGCCCGACCGAGGAATCCCCCGTGATCAGATTCGACGGCGCCGGCAAGCGCCACCCCGACGGCACCATCGCCGTCGGGGGCATCGACCTCGACGTCCCGGCCGGGAGGACCACCGTCCTGGTGGGCCCGTCCGGCTGCGGGAAGACCACCCTGCTGCGGATGGTCAACCGGATGGTCGAGCCGACCTCGGGCCGGGTGCTGCTGGACGGGCGGGACGTCGCCGGGCTGGAGCCGGCCAAGCTGCGCCGGGGCATCGGGTACGTGATCCAGCAGGCGGGGCTGTTCCCGCACCGGCGGGTCATCGACAACGTCGCCACCGTCCCCTACCTGCTCGGCTGGGACCGCCGCAGGGCCCGGGCCCGCGCCGCCGAGCTGCTCGAACTGGTCGGGCTGCCCCCGGAGACCGCCCGGCGCTACCCGTTCCAGCTCTCCGGCGGCCAGCAGCAGCGCGTCGGGGTGGCCCGGGCGCTGGCCGCGGATCCGCCGCTCCTGCTGATGGACGAGCCGTTCAGCGCCGTCGACCCGGTGGTCCGCGCCGGACTCCAGGACGAACTGCTGCGCCTGCAGTCCGAGTTGCACAAGACCGTGCTGTTCGTCACCCATGACATCGAGGAGGCGGTGCGGCTCGGCGACCAGGTCGTGGTGCTCCGCGAACAGGGGCGGATCGCCCAGGTCGCCGACCCGCACACACTGCTGACCGCCCCCGCCGACGAGGGCGTGGCCGCCTTCCTCGGCCGTGACCGCGGCCTACGCGGCCTCGGCCTGCGGCCGGCGAGCGCGGTGGCCGTCCGCCCGACGGCGCAGGGCCTGCGGCACGGCGACTGGGAGCTGGCGCTGGACGAGCGTCACCGCCCGCTCGGCTGGATCGACCGCTCGGCCGGCACTCCCGGCGGCCCCGACACCTCCGGAGACCCCGGCGGCTCCGGCGGTCCCGAAGGCGCCCGGCACCCGGTGGCCACCTTCCGCCCGGCCACCGACACCCTGCGCTCCGCGCTGGACGCGGCCGTGCTCTCCCCGTCCGGGGTCGCCGTGGCGCTGGACGCCGACGGCCGGGTCACCGGCACCGCCACCCGGGAGGCCGTCCTCGCCGCCCTGGCCGCACCCGCGTCCTCCTCCACGTCGGCCACACCCGGGCCCGCCGCCGCGCCCGCACCCGGGGCGACCGCGCACGGGCCGGCCGCGATACCGGCCACCGACCCGGCGGGTGTCACCCGTGGACGATGAACCGATCGTCCGCTGGTACTGGATCGGCGACCACGTCGGCTACCTGCGCGACCTGACGCTCGACCACGTGCTGCTCGCGCTCCTCCCGGTGCTGATCGGCCTGCTGCTCGCCCTGCCGCTGGGCCTGGCCTGCGCCCGCTTCCCGCGGCTCTACCAGCCGCTGGCCGCCGTCTTCAACACGGTGTACGCGCTGCCCTCGGTGGCGGTCTTCGTGGTGCTGATCCCGTACACCGGGCTGGCCACCCTGGAGACCGTGATGCTGCCGCTCACCTTCTACGCGCTGGCCGTGCTGCTGCCCACCGTGGTGGACGGGCTGCGCGCGGTGCCGGAGGCCGTCCGGCAGGCGGCGACCGCGATGGGGTACGGGCCGTGGCGCCGGCTGGCCGCCGTGGAGCTGCCCGCCGCGGTGCCCTTCCTGCTGGCCGGGCTGCGGGTGGCGGCGGTGTCCAGCATCTCGCTGGCCAGCGTCGGCGCGCTGATCGGGCGCGGCGGGCTGGGCTACCTGTTCATCGACGGCTTCCAGCGGACCTTCCCGACGCCGATCGTGGTCGGCATCGTGCTGATCGCCGCGCTGGCGCTGGTCGTCGACCTGCTGCTGGTCGGCGCCGGCCGGCTGCTGGCGCCCTGGGCCGTGCGCGAGCGGGGGTCGGGCCGGTGAACTGGATCTCCTGGCTGTCCGATTTCTTCTCCTCCCCCGACCGGCGCGGCGGGCCGGACGCGATCGTCCACCGGGTCACCGAGCACCTGCTGTTCTGCGGCGAGGCGCTGCTGTTCGCGGCGGTGCTGGCCGTGCCGCTGGGCCTGCTGATCGGCTACACCGGGCGCGGGATGACCGTGGTCACCGCGCTGTCCGGGACGGCCCGCGCACTGCCGACCCTGGGGCTGGTGACGCTGGTGGTCCTGCTGGCCGGGGTCGGCGACACCGCCGTGCTGGTGCCGCTGGTGGTGCTGGCCGTGCCGCCGCTGCTGGTGGCGGCGGCCGAGGGCGTGCGCGGTACGGATCCCGACGTCCGGGACGCCGCCCGCGGGGTCGGCCTGACGCACCCGCAGGTCCTGCGGCAGGTCTGCGTGCCCGCCGCGCTGCCGACCCTGCTGGCCGGGTTCCGGACCGCGACCGTGCAGGTGATCGCGACCGCGACGATCGCCGCGTACGTGGGGCTCGGCGGGCTCGGCCGGTACGTCTTCGACGGACTGGCCACCCGTGACTACCCGGTCGCGGCGGGCGGGGCGCTGCTGGTGGTGCTGCTCGCGGTGGGCGCCCAGCTGCTCTTCGCCCTGCTCGGCCGCTACGCGCTCCCGCCGGGCCTGCGTACGGGGCGCCGCGACCACTGATCCCCCCCACCCCCGCCCACGGAACCGACGGACCGGCACCGAGGCACGCCGTCCGCACGACAGCCGAAGTATCCCTGCGACAGCCGAAGTACCCGACAACCGCCCGTTCCTCGAAAGGACCCGTCCCACCATGTCGACTCGCACCCGCCGGGCGTTCACCCTCGGCACCCTGGCCGTCCTGGCCCTCGGCGCCACCGCCTGCGGCTCCTCGGGCGGCGACCCGCTGAAGCCCGCCTCCGGCACGTCCGCGGCCGGCGGCGGCTCCGGTTCGACCGTCGTGGTCGGCTCGGCGAACTTCCCGGAGAGCGTGCTGCTCGGTTCGATCTACTCGCAGGCGCTGAAGGCCAAGGGCGTCAAGGTCGAGGAGAAGTTCAACATCGGCAGCCGCGAGGTGCTGTACGGGCAGGTGGAGTCCGGCAAGCTGACCGTGCTGCCGGAGTACAACGGCGCCCTGCTCGGCTACCTGGACGCCAAGGCGACCGCCGCCACCAAGGAGGAGGTGAACGCGGCGCTGGTCAAGGTGCTGCCGGCCCCGCTCGGGATACTGGAGTCCTCGGCGGCCGAGGACAAGGACTCGCTGAGCGTCAGCCAGGAGACCGCCGACAAGTACAACCTGAAGAGCATCGCGGACCTGGCGGCCAAGGCCGGCGAGTTCAGCATCGGCGGCCCGGCGGAGTTCAAGTCCCGCCGCGAGCAGCAGTTCAAGGACGTCTACGGGCTGAACTTCAAGGAGTGGAAGCCGACCGGCGAGACCACGGCGAACGCCCTCAAGGACGGCGCGATCCAGGTCGGCAACGTCTTCACCACCGACCCGAAGATCGTGCAGCTGAAGCTCGTCCCGCTGGCCGACCCGAAGAACCTGTTCGGCGCGCAGAACGTGACCCCGCTGGTCCACAAGGCCGGGGTGGACGCCAAGGCGACGGCCGCCCTCAACGCGGTGTCGGCCAAGCTCGACACCGCCGGCCTGACGGCGCTGATGAAGCGGGTCGCGGTCGACAAGGAGGACCCGTCGGCGGTGGCGAAGGAGTGGCTCAAGAGCAACGGCCTGGGATGAACTCCCGGTCACCGGTCGCCCGGTGGTGCCACCGCGTGGCACCACCGGGGGCGCCGGCCCTCGGACCGGTGAAAATCGGATCTTCCCTTTGACGCCGCGAACATGACAGGGTGGCGGCATGCGCACTCGCCTCCTCGCCGCCACCCTCACGGCGCTCGCCGTGGTGGGGCTCGCCGCCTGCTCCGGCTCCGGCTCGGACAGCAAGGCCGCCGCCTCCCCCACCGGCGCGTCCGCCCCCGCGACGGCCGCGCCCTCCGCGCCCGGCACCCCCGCGGCCACCACCGCCCCGACGGCCGCGCCGACCGCCGCCCCCGCACCCGGCGAAACGACCCCCGCTCCCGCGAAGCCGGCACCGCCCAGCGACGCCGGGCTGCCCGCCAAGCCGGACGCGGCGGCCACCGCCAAGGTCATCGCCGCACTGGAGGCCATCGACCCGGCGATCGTCGGCGGCAAGCCCGAGCAGGCCGTCGACCGGGCCCGTAACCAGTGCCAGTCGATGTACCAGTTCCCCAAGGACCGGGCCAAGTTGATCGAGCTGGCCGACCAGCGCTTCACCGCGCCGGACCACCCGCAGGGCTTCGGCCCGGAGAAGGCCGAGAAGATCGTGGACGCGCTCCGCACCACCCTCTGCCCCACCCGCTGAACACCCGCCCGCCGAGCACCCGCCCCCTGAGCACCCGCCCAGCGCCACCGACCGCCCGACGAGCGCCCCACCCAAAACCCTCCCCCGTACCCGCCCGGTGTCCTGAGCGCCGGTCGGAGCCGCGGCCGCGCACCCCTCCGGGAGCGCGGCCGCGGCGTTTCCCGGGCGCGCGTACGTCAACAGGCGGAAGCCGCAGGCGCCTTGACATCAACATGGTCTAGTCCAATCATGGGCATGTCGATCCGACCGGGATGCACTGTGGGGGTGTGACCACCGGCGGCTGAGGCATCGCCCTGCCTGCACCCGCGCCACCCCCTGCCCGAACGGCGAACCACGCCCGGCGTACCCGTCCCATCCGTACCCCGTCGCGCCCGCCGCCCCTCCCTGCGCCGCACCACCGGCACCACGTGCACGACCACCGTCACCCGCACGACCGGTACCACGCGCGGCACCACCAGCGCCGGCACCACATCACGTTCGCACCTTCGCACCTCGCCAACCGCCGACGTCACCACGTTCGTTGGAGAACCCATGCGTCTACGCAGAACGATCCAGGCCGCCCTGACCGCCTGTGCCACCCTGGCCGCCGCGGCCGGCCTGATGGCCTTCGGCACCGCCCCCGCCGGGGCCACCGAGTCCCCCGGGGCAACCGCGGCAGCCGCGGCCCCGCTGCCCACCCGGGTGTTCGCCCCGTACTTCGAGATGTGGACCGGCGAGAGCCCGGCCGCCCTCTCCGCCCGGTCCGGCGCCAAGCACCTGTCGCTGGCCTTCCTGCAGACCGCCACCGCCGGCTCCTGCGTCCCGTACTGGAACGGCGACACCTCGCTGCCCGTCGCGCAGTCCTCCTTCGGGGCGGACATCGACACCATCCAGGCGGCCGGCGGCGATGTGATCCCGTCCTTCGGCGGCTACACCGCGACCGACACCGGCACCGAGCTGGCCGACAGCTGCACCGACGTCAACAAGATCGCGGACGCCTGGAAGAACCTCATCACCACGTACGACATCAGCCGGATCGACCTGGACATCGAGGGCAAGTCCCTCGACAACCAGGCCGGCATCGACCGGCGCAACAAGGCGATCAAGCTGGTGCAGGACTGGGGCGCCGCCAACGGCCGGACGATCCAGTTCTCCTACACCCTGCCCACCACCACGACCGGGCTGGCCTCCAGCGGGCTCAACCTGCTGCGCAACGCGGTCAGCAACAACGCCCGGGTCGACGTGGTCAACATCATGACCTTCGACTACTACGACGGCGCCGCCCACGACATGGCCGCCGACACCAAGACCGCCGCCACCGGGCTCTACAACCAGCTCGCCTCGCTCTACCCGTCCCGGACCCCGGCGCAGCTGTGGGGCTCCATCGGCATCATCGAGATGATCGGCGTCTCCGACTACGGCCCGGAGGAGACCTTCACCGTCGCCAACGCCCGTACCGTCTACGACTGGGCGCTCTCCAAGGGCGTCAACACCCTGTCGTTCTGGGCGCTCCAGCGCGACAACGGCGGCTGCCCGGGCACCAGGGGCGGCAACAACTGCTCCGGGATCCCGCAGAGCACCTGGGAGTTCAGCCGGATCTTCGCGCCCTACACCAGCGGCACCCCGGTGGGCGACGACTTCTCGGTGGCGGTGAACCCGGGCGCGGGCACCGTGGCACCCGGCGCCTCCACCAGTGCGACCGTGGGCACCGCGGTCACCAACGGCGCCGCGCAGAGCGTCGGGCTGACCGTCTCCGGCGCCCCGGCCGGGGTCACCGCCACCGTCGCCCCGGGCAGTGTGACGGCCGGCGGTTCGGCGACGCTCAGCATCAGCACCACCGCGGCGGCCGCCCCGGGCGTCTACCCGCTGACCGTCACCGGCACCGCGCCGTCCGGCAGCCACACCGCCACGTACACGCTCACCGTCTCCGGCGGCACCCCGACCGGGCTGGTGAACGGCGGGCTGGAGACCGGCGCCCTGGCGCCCTGGACCTGCCAGAGCGGTGGCGCGGTGGTCGGCACCCCGGCCCACTCCGGCTCGTACGCGCTGAAGGTGGCGCCGACCGCCGGCCAGACCGGGCAGTGCCAGCAGACCGTGGCCCTGCAGCCCAACACCCGGTACACGCTGAGCGCCTGGGTCCAGGGCAGCTACGCCTACCTCGGCGTCAGCGGCGGCGCCACCGGCAGCAGCTGGACCAACTCGGCCGGCTGGACCAAGCTGTCCGTGCCGTTCACCACCGGCGCCAACGGCGGCGTCACCGTCTACCTGCACGGCTGGTACGGGCAGGGCGCGGTGTACGCGGACGACTTCGCGATCGCCTGACCCGTCCCGCGGTGCACGGCACCGCACCGGCACGATCCGGGTGCCCCGCCGTCCACGGCGGGGCACCCCCGTGTCAGTCGGCGGCCGGCATCCGGCGGCAGAGCAGCAGGTACGCGGCGCCGGAGAGCAGCGCGCAGGTCAGCACGACCACGCCCAGCAGCACCGCGGACGGCTCGCCGCCGAGGCTGCTCAGCGGCGCGACCAGGGCGCCGCACAGGAAGGTGCCGGTGCCGATCAGCGCCGCGGCCGAACCGGCCGACTGCGGGGGCACCAGGCTCAGCGCCCGCGCGTTGGAGTTCGGCACGGTCACGCCGAGGCCGGCCATCAGCACGAACAGCGCGGCGCTGAAGCCGACCAGCCCGGCGTCCCACACCGCGGTCACCAGCACCAGGGCCACCCCGGCGGCGACCGCCGCGCCCAGGCCGGCGCGCATCAGCACGTGGGCGGTGAAGCGCTGCGCCAGCACCCGGCCGTTGAGCTGGGTGGCGGCGACCAGGGCGATCGAGTTGAGGCCGAACAGCAGGCCGTAGGTCTGCGGCGAGACGTGGTAGACCTGCTGGAGCACGGTCGAGGAGCCGCTGATGTAGCCGAACAGCGCCCCGAAGGCGAAGGTGCTGGTCAGCATCAGGCCGAGGAAGGAGCGCTCGCGCAGCAGGCCGCCCATGGTGCGCAGCGCGGTGGTGAGCCCGCCCTCGCGGCGGGACTCCGGGGGCAGGGTCTCGCGCAGCGCCAGCGCGGCGACCACGGTGAGCAGCAGGCCCAGCGCGGCCAGCGCGGCGAAGGTGCCGCGCCAGGAGGTGACCCGCAGCAGCTGCGAGCCGAACACCGGGGCGAGGATCGGCGCGAGCCCGGATATCAGGCTGATCGAGGCGAGGAAGCGCAGCATGGCGATGCCCTCGAAGCGGTCCCGGGCGACGGCGCGGCCGATCACCAGCCCGGCCGCCCCGGCCGCGCCCTGGAGGAAGCGTCCGGCGACCAGCACGGTCAGGTTGGGCGCGGCCACGCAGACCAGGGTGGCGAGGGTGTAGACGACGAGCCCGGCGAGCAGCGGCGGGCGCCGGCCGAGGCGGTCGCTGAGCGGGCCGAAGACCAGCTGGCCGGCGGCGACGCCGAACATCGAGAAGGTGAGGGTGAGCTGCACGGCGGCCGGTTCGGCGGTGAGGTCGTCGGCGATCGCGGGCAGGCCGGGCAGGTACAGGTCGGTGGTGAGCGGGCCGAGGGCGACCAGGCCGCCCAGGACGGCGACGGTGGAGCGGCCCACGCGGGCGGACGGGCGGGTATCGGTGCTGCTGGCGGTCGACGTGTCGCCGACGGGGTCGGCGGTCGGACCAGGCATGGGGCTCCTTCATGGGACGGGTACGAATGTCTCGCTCCGTCCTACACCGGCGGCCCCGGGCACCGACACCCGGGGTCGGCCGCGTGGAGTCAGCGCCGACCCCGGGCCCCGCTCAGGGCAGGACCTAGCGCTGGGCCGCGCGCAGGGAGGCCTGCACGGCGGCGCCGTCCTGCCAGGCGTAGAGCTGGTTGCCGGCGACCGTGACGGTGTAGTGGCCGCAGGTGCCGGTGGGCCGGGTCACCGCGTCCAGCGGGAACCAGCCGGCCTTGAGGCGGACGGTCACCGGCTTGGTGGCGCCGTGCCGGGTGGCCGTGCACCCGGCGGGCAGCCGGCCGCCCTCGGGGAGCGTGGCCCGCAGCAGGCGGTCGTCGCCGGTGGTGGACATCAGGTAGCGGACGGCGGAGGCGTCGTCCGGCAGCCAGGCGGGCACCGAGCGGCGGTCCGCCTTGGCCTCGGTGCCCGTGGCGTAGCTGGACTGCTCACGGTGACGGTTGTCGTACCAGTCGGACACCCGCGGCCCCATCGCCACGGCCGCCACGGCGACGGCCATGCCGGTACCCGCGATCCCGACCGCGACCTTGCCCACGAAGCCCTTCATGCCGTCCTGCCCTCTCCACCGCCCACGGCGCCCGCGCGCCGACCGTGATCCCATCCTGACCTCCCCGGCCCTGCCGGGGCGTCAGCACGAGGTCGCGAGTCCTCCTCCGTCCCAGGGGGTGCCCGCCTCCACCTTGAGGCGTACACCGGCCCCCCGGGACCGACCCCTCCGGCGGACACCGCCGGAGGGGAGCCAGGGGCGGAACTCGTGGACCACCTCGATGCGGCCGGCCGTCAGCGGTACGCCTGCTCGCCGGTGATCGTCTCGCCGAGGACCAGGGTGTGGATCTCGCTGGTGCCCTCGTAGGTGAGCACCGACTCCAGGTTGTTGGCGTGCCGCAGCGGCGAGTACGCGGTGGTGACGCCGTTGGCGCCGAGCACCGTACGGGCGCTGCGGGCGATCTCCAGGGCGGCCCGGACGTTGTTGAGCTTGCCGAAGCTGATGTGGGCGGGACGGGCCGCGCCCTCGTCCTTGAGCCGGCCGATCCGCAGGGCCACCAGGTAGGCCTTCTCGACCTCCAGCATCATCTCGACCAGCTTCTCCTGGGTGAGCTGGAAGCCCGCGATCGGGCGGTCGAACTGGATCCGGGTCCGCGCGTAGTCCAGCGCGGTGGTGTAGCAGTCGCGGGCGGCGCCGACCGTGCCCCAGAGGATGCCGTAGCGGGCCTCGCCGAGCGAGGAGAGCGGGCCGCGCAGCCCGGTGACCTCCGGCAGGACGGCGTCGGCCGGCAGCACCACCTCGTCCAGGACGAGTTCGCTGGTCACCGAGGCCCGCAGCGACAGCTTGCCGGACACGTCGCGGGTGGTGAAGCCGGGCGTGCCGCGCTCGACCAGGAAGCCGCGCACCCCCTCCTCGGTCTGCGCCCAGACGACGGCCACGTCGGAGATCGAGCCGTTGGTGATCCACATCTTGCTGCCGGTGAGCACCCAGTCGCCGCCCTTGCGGGTGGCCCGGGTGCGCATGTTGGCGGGGTCGGAGCCGAAGTCCGGCTCGGTGAGCGCGAAGCAGCCGATCAGCTCGCCGGCCGCCATCCCGGGCAGCCAGCGCCGCTTCTGCTCCTCCGAGCCGAACGCGTGGATCGAACGCATCGCCAGCGAGCCCTGCACCGAGACGAAGCTGCGCAGACCCGAGTCGGCGGCCTCCAGCTCCATGCAGGCCACGCCGTACGCCACCGCGCTGGAGCCGGTGCAGCCGTAGCCGTCCAGGTGCATGCCGAGCACCCCGAGGGAGCCCAGCTCGGGGGCGAGCTCGCGGGCCGGGAAGACGCCGCGCTCGAACCAGTCGCCGATGTGCGGGCGGATCCGCTCGTCGGCCCACGCCCGGACGGTGTCGCGGATCAGCCGTTCCTCGTCGCTCAGCAGGTCACCGACGGCGAGCAGGTCGGCCGGGTCGATCCGGGGCGGCTTGGGCATGGATGCTCCTTGTGGTCTCGGCGTTCAGCGGCGAGTATTCCGCACGCGGGCACGGGAGAGGCCCGCCGGAACGAGGGTGTGACCATGTACACGATCGGCAGGCTGTCGGCGGCGGAGCTCGCGGACTCGGCGGAGGAGCTGGGCGGGCTGCTGGTGGACACCGTCGGGGGCGGTTCCTCGCTCGGCTTCCTCGCCGGGCTGCGCCCGGACGAGGCCACCGCCTGGTGGGAGGCGCTGATCCCGGACGTGGACGCCGGCCGGATCCTGCTGTGGACGGCCCGCTCGTCACAGGACGGCCGGATCGCCGGCACCGTACAGCTGCGCCCGGCGGTCCCCGCCAACGGCCGGCACCGGGGCGAGGTCGCCAAGCTGATGGTGCACCGGGCGGACCGGGGCCGGCGGCTCGCCGACCGCCTGCTCGACGCGCTGGAGTCGGCCGCGGCGGGCCTGGGCCTGCGCCTGCTGGTCCTGGACACCGAGACCGGCAGTCCGGCCGAGCGGATGTACGAGCGCGCGGGCTGGACCAGGGTCGGCACCATCCCGGACTACGCCGCCGACCCGGCGGGCACACTGCACCCGACGACGCTGTTCTACCGCTCGCTGCCGGCCTGAGCGCCCGCCCCGGGGCCGGTCCGGCGGGCACCCGGGGCCGTCGGGCACTCGGCACCGTCGGGCACTCGGCACCGTCGGGCCGCGGTGGCCGTCCGTCAGGAGACCCCGCACAGCCGTAGCAGGGCCGTGGTGCCGGCGGCCGCGACCACCACCAGCGGGAAGGGGGCGCGGCGCAGGGCGAGGACGGCGGCGACCAGGACGCCGGCCGGGCGGGCCCAGCCGGCGAAGTGCTGGCCCTGGGTCAGGGCGCCGGTGGCGACCAGGGCGACCAGCAGCACGGCGGCGGCCACGGCGAGCAGCCGCTGCACGCGGTCGGAGACGCTCAGCCGGTGTCCGAGCAGCGGGCCGGCCAGGCGCAGCGCGTAGGTGCCGGCGGCCAGCAGGGCGATGGCGAGCAGCGGCATCATCGGACCTCCTCCAGGGTCGGCGCGGCGGGCGTGTCGGGATCAGCCGGTCCGTCGGGCGCGTCCGGTACGTCGGGGTCGGCCGGCGCCTCGGGCGCGGCGGCCGCCTCGGGCCGGTCCGGGCGCAAGGCCAGGGCCAGCCCGGCCAGGGCGAGCAGCACGGGGACACCGACCGGCAGGAACGGGGTGGCGGCGACCGCGACGCCCGCGCCGAGCAGGGCGGCATGGCGGGTGCGGCGGTCGCGCAGGGCGGGCAGGACCAGGGCGAGCAGGACGGCGGGGAAGGCGGCGTCGAGGCCGAGGGCGTCGGTGTCGCCGAGGGCGGAGCCGGCCAGCGCGCCGAGCAGGACGGAGAGGTTCCAGATCACGAACAGGGCCAGGCCGCACACCCAGAACGCGGCGCGCCGCCCCCGGCGGTCGCGCTGGAGCAGGGTGAACGCCACCGACTCGTCGGTGATCAGGTGGGCGCCGACCAGCCGCTGCCACCGGCGGGGGCCGAGGGCGTCGGCGACCGTGAGGCCGAACGGCAGCAGCCGGGCGTTGAGCACCAGGCCGGTGAGCACGGCGGCGGCCGCCCCGCCGCCGGCGAGCACCACGCCCACGGCGGCGAACTGGGAGCCGCCGGCGAAGACCAGGACGGACATGGCGATCGGCACCCAGGCGGGCAGGCCGCCGGAGAGACTGATGGCGCCGAAGGAGGCGCCGACCAGGGCGTCGGCGAGGCAGACCAGGGCGATGTCGCGCAGGGTGGCGCGGTCGAGCGCCCGCAGGGCCCGTACCGACGGGGCGAAGGACTTCAGTGTTCGTGATGGCGAACGCATGTCCACTAGAATGAACACAACGGCGATCGTTCGTCAAGGCGAACGCATGGACTTCTGGAGCGAACGGACCATGACGAGCAGCAGCCCCGGCCTGATCGACCTGATCGCGGCCTCGATCCGCCGCGAGCGCGAGCGCACCGGACTGTCGATGACCGAGCTCGCCAAGCGGGCGGGGATCGCCAAGTCGACGCTGTCGCAGCTGGAGTCGGGGGCCGGCAACCCCAGCGTGGAGACGCTGTGGGCGCTGAGCGTGGCACTCGACGTGCAGTTCAGCCGGCTGGTCGACCCGCCGCGGCCCCAGGTGCGGATCATCCGCTCCGGCGAGGGCCCGGTCACCCACTCGGAGCGCGCCGACTACGCGGCAACCCTGCTGGCCTCCTGCCCGCCGAACGCCCGCCGGGACGTCTACCGGATCGACGCCCAGCCGGACGGCACCCGGGCCTCGGACCCGCACCAGGCCGGCACGGTGGAGCACGTGGTGCTGAGCTCCGGCCGGGCGCTGGTCGGCCCGCCGGAGCAGCCGGTCGAGCTGGGCCCCGGCGACTACGTGAGCTACCCGGGCGACGCGCCGCACATCTTCCGCGCGCTCGCCCCGGACACCGCGGCGGTGCTGGTGATGGAGTACCTTTGACATCCTCCCCGGCTTAAGGGCCGGGGATTCCCGCCTGCTCCCACCGGAGGGGTGAGGGCTTCGGGTGGGTTCCTGCTTCGCCGCGCTGTGCGGGCACGGATGCCCGGCTTACCTGCGCTCCACAGGCCGACACCGCCAGTCCGGCGGCCTTGGCGACGTTGACCGCCGCGTTGACGTCCCGGTCGAGGACGCTCCCGCACGCCCCACACGTCCATGCCCGGACGTGCAGGGGCTTGGGGCCGTCCTTGACGCCGCACCGTGAGCACACCTGACTGGTGGGCTCGAAGCGGCCAATGCGCACCAGGGTGCGCCCGTACCGTGCGGCCTTGTACGCCAGCATGGCCACGAACCGGGACCAGCCGGCGTCGTGCACCGACTTGGCCATGCGCGTGCGCGCGAGTCCCTTCACCGCCAGGTCCTCGACGGCGACCGCTTGGTTGTCACGGATCAGCCGGGTGGAGACCTGGTGGTGGAACTCGCGCCGCGCATCCGCGACCCGGGCGTGAGCGCGGGCGACCTCGGTGCGGGCCTTGTCACGGTTCTTCGAGCCCCTGGCCTTGCGGGACAGGGCCCGCTGCGCCTTCCTGAGCTTCTTCTCGGCGCGGCGCAGGAACCGCGGGCTGTCGATCTTCGTGCCGTCGGAGAGGATCGCGAAGTGCGTCAGCCCCAGGTCGATGCCCACCGCCGTGTCGGTGTCGGGCATGCGGGCCAGGTCGGCGGCAGGGTCGGTCTCGATGACGAAGGAGGCGAAGTACCGGCCGGCGCAGTCCTTGACCACCGTCACCGTGGACGGCGCGGACGGCAGGGTGCGGGACCATGTCACCGTCAGGTCGCCGATCTTCGGCAGGCGCAGCTTTCCGCCGGGGGTGATCCGCCAGGCCGCGTTGGCGGTGAAGCGGATCGCCTGCCGGGTGTCCTTGCGGCTCTTGAACCGCGGCGCGCCCATATGGGGGCGTTTGCCCTTGAGGCCGTCGAAGAAGTTCCGGTAGGCGGTGTCCAGGTCCCGCAGGGACTGCTGGAGGACCACGGCCGACACCTCGCCGAGCCACGCCCGCTGCGGGGTCTTCTTCGCCTCCGTGATCAGCGCCTTCGACAGCTCGCCCGTCCCCGGGAACGGCAGCCCGGCCGCGCGGGCGTCCTCGCGGGCGCGCAGCGCGTCGTTGTACACCGTCCGCGCACACCCGAACGCCCGCGCCAGCGCCGCGCGCTGACCCGCCGTCGGGTAGACGCGGAAGGAGTACCTGAGCTGCACGAAGTCACTCTAACGCTCTGGCCGGTGACTGAGTGTCAGAATATTCGCGCCGTGCTTCGCCCTGCACGCCCCACGTGGTTTCGTGACCGGGTACCGGCACACGGTGTTCGCCGACCGACACCTACCCGACTCGAAGTGATCACGCGGAGCGTCCGTGCCGACTTCGAGGTCGAGCCGGCCGAGTTCGACGGCGAGAGCGACCACGTCCACCCGCTCGTGCACCTCCCGCCCCAGGTCGCCCCGTCCGAGCCGGTCAACAGCCTCAAGGGCGCCAACTCCCGCCGGACGCGCCAGGAGTTCCCCGACCCGGTCGAGCACCACCGGCGTGCGCAGCGCCTCCGGTCCGGCTCGTACGTCGCCGGCTCCGTCGGCGGCGCACCCCTGTCGGTGGTCCGCCGGTACATCGAGCAGCACAACCGCCCGGCCTGAACGCCCGCGGTGGACGCCGTCCACCGTGCGGGAGAGCGCCCACCGCTGGCGTCGGAGCAGGACTCGGAATCGCTTCACCACCGGGCTGAAGCCCGCTGCACTGCGATTAGGGCCGGTTGCGAAAGTGGATCAAGGTCGTAGATGATCACGGTCTGTGGGGCGTGGTGATCTGACGAACGGCCAGTGGGAGCGGCTGGAGCCGTTGCTGCCGGTGGGAAAGAAGCCGGGCCGCCCGCGGACGTGGACTCGCCGGCAGTTGATCGACGGCATACGGTGGCGTACTCGGACCGGGGCGCCCTGGCGTGACCTGCCTGAGCGGTACGGGCCGTGGGGCCGGGCTTACGACCTGTTCCGGCGGTGACAGCGTGACGGCACCTGGAAGCGCATCTTCGAACAGTTGCAGGCCGAGGCCGACGCAAGGCCTGATCACGTGGGACGTGAGCGTGGACTCCACTATCGCGCGCGCCCACCAGCATGCCGCTGGGGCGCGTAAAAGGGGATCTCCAGAAGGAGCCTCCCGGTGGCGTCGACACTGAGCCCGACGACCACGGACTCGGGCGCTCGCGCGGCGGGCTGACCACCAAGCTGCACCTGGCGGTCGAGCAGGGACAGAAGCCGCTGTCCCTGCTCGTCACCGCTGGCCAGCGGCACGACAGTGCCCAGGATCGGCCCCGGCCGCCCCCGCACGAAGCCGGACAGGGTCCGTGCGGACAGGGCGTACGGCTCCCGCGCGAACCGTTCCTACCTGCGCCGACGCGGCGTGAAGTGCACCATCCCCGGAGAAGACGGACCAGATCCGCAACCGCCGGAGGCTCGGCTCCCAGGCGGCCGCCCGCCCCAGTTCGACAAGGACGACTACAAGCAGCGGCACGCGGTCGAGTGCGGGATCAACCGGCTCAAGCGCCACCGCGCGGTCGCCACGAGGTACGACAAGCTCGCCGTCCGTTATCACGCGACGGTGCTGGTCGCCGCCGTAAACGAATGACTGTGAGGCGCCCTGAGTGCGACCATGCGGCAGTGAACGCAGATCTCCCCGACGGATGGACGATCGAGCGGGTCCGTTCCGTTTCCGGCGACGCCGAAGCGGATCTGCTCTCGCCTGAACGACTCGTCGTTGTCGAACAGCCCGGCTCCGCGGACTACGACGTCCTCCAGCCTGACATCATCCTGTCCTTCCATGGCCTGTGCCTCGCCCGAGCTGACGACGAGTGGTTCATGGGACAGCTCGCCGCCGACGGCTCACTCATCTGCTGGGCGTCCTACGGCCCCAACCTTGCCGAAGCCATCCGCGGGTTGTGAGCCACGCAGGCGACCTTGATCCACTTTCGCAACCGACCCTAGTCCTGGTAGCCCCGCCGACGGCCCGGGGGCGGCCGGTCAGGGCGTCAGCAGCCCGTCCAGGAAGGCGTTGCCGAAGACCCGGTACGGGTCGTGGCGGTCCAGGACGGCGACCGCCTCGTCCCAGCCCGGGCCGCCGCCCGCCCGGAGGCTGTCCGGGACCACCCGGCCCAGCACCTCGGGATCGGCCCAGGCCGCGGTGTCGGTGTAGGCCCAGCCCTTGGACCACTCGACGCGCAGACCGGCCCGGGTGCCGTCGAAGGTCCGCAGCAGGAACCGCTCGACGTCCCGGGCGAAGCGGTGCAGCCCGGGGGTACCGGGCAGCGAGAGGACGTCCAGCCAGACGGCGGTGTCCCAGTCGGGCCGGTCGGGGCGCGGTCGCACCGCGGACAGCAGCGGCGGACGGGCCCCGGGCACCTCGCACCAGGCGGGGTCGTCCAGGCCGGTGACCCGGATCTCCACCGCGCCGTTCACCGGGAACTCCCCGCGGGCCCGGTACTCCGCCAGCGCCGTGCGGTAGTACGCGGCGAACTCGCCCACCACCCACTGGAGGTCGGCGCGCCGGGCGAGCACCGCGTAGCCGTTGGCGGTGACCCGCAGGGTGGTGGGCCGCACGTACTGGAGCAGGGTGCGGGAGGGACCCCACAGGTCGGAGCGCAGGCCGCCGGCCAGCAGGTGGGTGAGCAGGTCGCCGGTGAGCAGGTCGCGCAGCAGGCCGTCCGAGAGCAGCACGTCGGTGAGGTCGCCGGTGAGCGCCACCTTGGCGATCAGGTACTGGAGTTGGCCGAAGAGCGGGGCCGATCCCCAGGCGCCGGCGACGAGTTGGCCGGCGAGCCGGGCGACCGGCTCCGGAACGTTGTCGGAGAAGGGGTAGTTGTAGGGCTCGTCGACCGCGCGGGAGGCGAGCGGGCGGCTCGGGGCGTGGCTCCAGGTCTTCAGCCACGGGTACTCGGTGTGGGCGAACCAGATCGCCTCGGCGCGCCCGTCGCGTTCGACGAACTCGGCGAAGGTGCGCGGCCCGCCGCCGCCCGTCAGACCGCCGAGCACGCCGCCCAGCAGGCCGCCCGACGGGCCCGGGGCGGTGCCCGGGCGGGCGAACAGCTCGGTGGCCGGGATGTCCAACCGGCTGACGCAGCGCAGCGGGCGGTCGGCGCCGGCGCGCAGCACCACCTCGGTGAGGAAGGCCCGGCCGAGGTGGACCAGGAAGGCCGCGCTGTCCGCCTCGGAGCGGTCGAAGGTACGCAGCCGGTACCGGCCGGTGGCGGGGTCGTGGACCACCGCGGTCAGCGAGGTGACCTGGTTGCTGAGCGAGCCGTAGCCGTGGCCCGCGGGGCGGCTCTCGCCGGCGGCCGGGACGGCGGTGCCGTGGCCGCCGATGGCGAGCACCCCGCCGACGGTGAGTTCGCCGGGCGCCGGGCAGGCGGTGACGCCGAGGCCGCGCCCGGCCAGGTGGGCGAGCAGCTCCTCCATGCCGGCGCCGGTCTGCACCCGGACGGTGTCCGGGGAGTCCGCGGTGATCGCGGTGAGGTGCCGGGTGGTGTCCAGCAGCAGCACCCGGGCGCTGCCGGGCGTGGCGTCGGCGACGGTGAGCGGCGCCCAGGTGTGCCGGTGGCCCTGGGCGCGCAGCCGCCAGCCGTTGGACCGCGCCCAGTCGGCGAGCAGGGGGACGTCCTCCGGGGTGCGCGGGGCGCAGGTCCAGAGCTGGTCGGCGCGGACCTCGCCGGACCAGTTCTCGTACACCCGGCGGTACGGCTCCAGGCCGGCCGGGAGTGCCGGCGGGGCCGGGACGCCGGCCCCGGCACCGTCCGGTCCGAGGGTGCCGCGCAGCAGCCAGACGGCGCCGCCGAGGGCCGCCGAGACGCCCAGTACCTCCCGCCGGGTGAGCCCCTCGCCCTGCCCGTGCCGCCCCGCCGCCATCGCCCGGTCCCTCCGTCCGTACCGCACCTTCCGTGCCGTGCCCTTCCGCACCCCGCCGGGTTCCCGGCCGGCCGCCGGCGTCCGTCCGCACCCCGGTGGCACCCCCGCCGGGTGCCACCGGGCCGTCCGCCGGCCCGCTCCGCCCGAGGCGTTCCGAGGGGAACGGCCCCGAGCCGCCCCCTTGATCGTTCCGCCTCGGTGCCGAGCGTACGGGCGGCGGCGGCCGGGCCCGTACGGGAAGGTCGCGACCTTCACTCTTTCGAGGGAAAACCATCCGGTTCGGCCGCGCGGTGGCACAGTGGTCGTGATCATCCCCGGGCACTCGTTCGAGTGACGATCGGAGGGCCGGAAATACCCGGACCCGCCGCGGGGCTGTGGTGATCGGAAGGTGATCGCGGGCGGCACCGGGCCGCCGCGACAGGGAGGTGGGCGCACGATGGCCGAGGAGCTGGAGTACCGGACCGAGCACGACTCGATGGGCGAGGTGCGGGTGCCGGCGGCGGCGAAGTGGCAGGCGCAGACGCAGCGCGCGGTGGAGAACTTCCCGGTCTCCGGCCAGCGGCTGGAGCGGGCCCACATCGCGGCGCTGGCCCGGATCAAGGCCGCCGCGGCCCGGGTGAACGCCCGGCTCGGGGTGCTGGACGAGGAGACCGCCGCGGCGGTCGCGGCCGCCGCCGAGGAGGTCGCGGAGGGCCGCTGGGACGCCGAGTTCCCGGTGGACGTGTTCCAGACCGGCTCCGGCACCTCCTCCAACATGAACGCCAACGAGGTGATCGCCACCCTGGCCGCGGAGCGCCTGGGCCGTCCGGTCCACCCCAACGACGAGGTCAACGCGAGCCAGTCGTCCAACGACGTGTTCCCGTCCTCGATCCACATCGCCGCCACCGCCGCGGTCACCCACGACCTGATCCCGGCGCTGGAGCACCTGGCGGAGGCGCTGGAGCGCAAGGCGGCCGAGTTCGCCGAGGTGGTGAAGTCGGGCCGCACGCACCTGATGGACGCGACGCCGGTCACCCTGGGCCAGGAGTTCGGCGGGTACGCCGCCCAGGTGCGGCACGGGCGGGAGCGGCTGCTGGCCACCCTCCCCCGGGTCGCCGAGCTGCCGCTGGGCGGCACGGCGGTCGGCACCGGCATCAACACCCCGCCGGGCTTCGCCGCCGCCGTGATCGAGGAGGTCTCCCGGGCCACCGGCCTGCCGCTGACCGAGGCCCGCGACCACTTCGAGGCGCAGGGCGCCCGGGACGGGCTGGTCGAGCTGAGCGGTCAGCTGCGCACGGTCGCGGTCGGCTTCACCAAGATCGCCAACGATCTGCGCTGGATGGGCTCCGGCCCGCGCACCGGCCTGGCGGAGATCAACCTGCCCGACCTCCAGCCCGGTTCGTCCATCATGCCGGGCAAGGTCAACCCGGTGCTGCCCGAGGTGGTGCTGATGGTCGCCGCCCAGGTGATCGGCAACGACGCCACGGTCACGGTGGCCGGCGCCAGCGGCAACTTCGAGCTGAACGTGATGCTCCCGGTGATCGCCCGCAATGTGCTGGAGTCGGTACGGCTGCTCGCCAACGGCGCCCGGCTGCTCGCCGACCGCGCCGTGGACGGCATCACCGCCAACGCCGAGCGGGCCCGCGAGTACGCCGAGTCCTCACCCTCGGTGGTGACCCCGCTCAACCGCTACATCGGCTACGAGGAGGCGGCCAAGGTGGCCAAGCAGGCGCTGGCCGAGCGCAGGACCATCCGTCAGGTGGTGCTGGAGCGCGGCTACCTGGAGCAGGGGAAGCTCACCGTCGAGCAGCTGGACGAGGCACTGGACGTGCTGCGGATGACCCGGCCGTAGGGCCTGCCCGGACGTGCCGTGGCCGGGGTGCGGAGCTCCCTCCGTCACCCCGGCCGAGGGCCTTTTCCGAAAGAAAGGCCCGAGGGGTCAGGGCCCCGTCGCGACGGGCCCTCGTCCCGGGTCAGCCGCCCGCTGCCCGGCTGCGCCGGCCGAGGCGCATCGCCGCTCCGTTCGCCGTCATGGTGGCCATCGAGATCGCCGCGAGGCCGAGCAGACACATCACGGCACCCGTGATCAGGCAGGTGACGATGTTCTTGCCGCGGTCGACCTCACCCGAGATGACCCAGGGGGAGACGATCGTCCACACACCGAGAAGGGTCGCGGCCCAGGCCCGTGCGTGTGTGCGCTCGTAGGCGGACCCGTACCCGGCCATCAGGACGGCGTACGCGATGCCGACGATGAGGCAGGTGACGGTCAGCGTGTTGAAGGCGGTGAATCCGACGATCCACGGGGATGCCGCCAGGAAGAGACCGCACAGCGTGGCCAGGGCCTCGACGGCCTGGGCACGCGGGGTCGTGGTGACCCGCTCGTAGTGTTCGCGTAGTTCGACGATGTCCGGGTGGTGCTCCATGCCCATCGGAATCTGGGTAGACACCGATACCACCTCCTAGGTTCGGAACATGGAAGGCGCTTGCCCAGTACCCATTCTGGCCCTCTTCTAACGTTTTGCATCCTTTTGACCGTTACAGCCGGTGCGGCCCGTTCCAGCAGGCGAGCGGCTGTGCAACGAGTTGCACAGCCGCTCGGGGTCACCCGGGGTGACCGGCGCCCGCGGGCGCCGGCCGGGGTGGTCAGAAGGTGAGCTTCCAGCTGTTCACGTAGCCGGTGTCCTGCGCGGCCACGTCCTGCACCCGCAGCTTCCAGGTGCCGTTGGCGACCTCGGAGGAGGCGTTGACCGTGTAGCTGGCGATCACGTTGTCGGCGGAGTCGTTGGAGCTGGAGTTCTTCAGCCGGTACGTGCTGCCGTCCGGCGCCACCAGGTCGACGACCAGGTCGCCGCGCCAGGTGTGCCTGATGTCCACGTCCACCTTCAGGGCGGCCGGGGCGTTGCCGGTCCGGCCGGTGACGGCGACCGGGGACTCGACGGCCGTGCCCGCGTCCGGGATCTGGTAGTCGGCGGTGTTCTCGAAGACCGTCCCGCCGGGCGGCTGGGTGGTGCCGTCGCCGGCCAGGGTCCAGATGCCGTGCGCAATCGCGTCGCTCATCCGGTCCAGCGCGGTGTCGTTGATGTTGGCGGTGGTGTCGCAGGAGGAGTGGTAGCAGCGGTCGAAGGCCTGGCCCGCCGTCCCGCCCCACTTGCTCGCCTGGGCACTCGTCTTGGTGTAGTCGGCGCCGCTGAACAGGCCGCCGACCGCGATGCCCACGTTCTTGAAGGGCGCGTGGTCCGAACGGCCGTCGCCCTCGGTCTCCGGCTCGGTGGCCACGCCGAGTCCGGCGAAGTAGTCCTTGAACAGCGAGTCCAGCCGGGAGTCGTCGTCGTAGACGAAGTAGCCGGGGTTGGGCGAGCCGATCATGTCGAAGTTGAGGTACGCCTCGATCTTCGAACGGTCCGCCGCCGTCAGCTTGTTGACGTAGTTCTTGGAGCCGATCATCCCGTACTCCTCGGCGCCCCACCAGCCGAAGCGGATGTGCTTGGTGGGCTTGAGGCCGGCGCGGGATATCGCGAGGGCGGTCTCCAGGATCCCGGCGGAGCCGGACCCGTTGTCGTTGATGCCGGGGCCTCCGGTGACCGAGTCCAGGTGGGAGCCGGCCATGATGACGTGGTCCGGGTCGCCGCCCGGCCAGTCGGCTATCAGGTTGTAGCCGGTGGCGCCGTTGTAACTGAAGGTCTGCAGCGTGGTGGTGTAGCCCGCCGCGTCCAACTTGCCCTTCACATAGTCGATCGAGGCCTTGAAGCCGGCCCGGCCGTGGGCGCGGTTGCCGCCGTTGGCGGTGGCTATCGACTGCAACTGGGCGAGGTGCGCCTTGACGTTGGCCACCGGTATGTCCGGTGCGGCGACGACGGCGGCCGGGGCCGACCGCCCGTCGGCCGGAACGGGCCCGGCGAGGGCGGCGGGTGCGGACAGGACGGTGGCGAGGGTGACGACCGCCACGGTCGACAGGCTGGTTCGGCGCAGGCGGGATCGCCGCGGGGCGCGCTCGTTCAATGGAGGCTCCAGATTCTGGTGGGGCAGAACGGAACGTGCGCCAAGGGGGTTCGCGGGGTGGAGGGGGGTCGGGTCCGCGAAGTTGACGCGACCATGATGATTGGGCCAAGTCCCGGTTCCGTCAAGGGCTTCCGGGCGGACGCGACACCCACCGCGTCCGACAGTGCCTCAATTCACCTCCTGCGGGGCCGGTTCCGACCCAAGGGGCTCAGCCGTCCCCCAGTCCCATGTCCCGCGCCCGGGCCACCGCCTCGGCACGGGTCGCCACGTGCAGCTTCTCGAAGATGTGCGTGACGTGGTTGCGGACGGTCTTCTCGGCGACCACCAACTCCCGTGCGATCCGCCGGTTGTCCAGCCCTCGGGCGACCAGGTCCAGCACCTCCGCCTCCCGGGCCGTCAGCTCCGGGAACAGCTGCCCCGCCTCCCGCAGCCTGGCCCCCGCCAGCAGCGCGGTGATCCGCCCCGCCACGTCCGAGCCGAACACCGCGCCGCCCGCCGCGACCGTCCGCACCGCGTGCAGCACCTCCTCGCGCCCGGCGCCCTTCACCAGGTAGCCGCGCGCCCCCGCCTGGAGGGCGGCCAGCAGGCTGCCGTCGTCGTCGGACATGGTCAGCATCAGCACCGGGGGGCTCCCTCCGGGGCCCGCCGCGCCCTCCCCGGAGCCGCCACCCCCGCCACCCTCGCCACCGCCACCCTCGCCACCACCGGCACCGGCACCGGCACCGGCACCACCGGTCTCGGCGAGCCGGCGGGCGGCCTCCAGCCCGGAGCCGTCCGGCAGCGAGAGGTCCATCACCACCACGTCCGGCCGGCACCGCCCGACCGCCGCCGGCACCTCGGCGACCCGCTCCGCCTCGCCCACCACCTCGATGTCCTCGGCGCTCTCCAGGGCGGCCCTCAGCCCCTCCCGGAACAGCGGGTGGTCATCGACGATCAGTACACGGACGGGCGAGTCGCCCCGCTGCTCTTCATCCACCCGGCCGACACTACCAGCGAGGATTCCGTGACTATCCGTGACATGCTCGGACGGCCGGGCGATTGTCCCGCGACCGGGGGCAGGGCGCCGCGCCCCCGGCTCACCAGCGCGCGTTGCGAGGGCAGTGCCTTGAACACCGTGACCTCCCCCCGGCCCAGGGGCCCCGCCCGCCGGGCCCTGTTCGGCGGCCTGCGCCGGACACCGCGACGCCCCCCGCGGCGGACCCCCGCCCAGCGGCATCTGCTGGGCGCCGCCGCGTGCACCGCGCTCTGCGTGGTGGTCAGCACCCTGTGGGCCTGCTACGTCCTGGCCCACCTGGGGGAACCGGGCATCCGCTGGCCCCGCGACCAGCTGGCCAACCTCGCGATCGTGCTGCCCACCGCCGCCGCCGGGATGCTGCTCCACGCCCACCGGCCCGGCAGCCCGCTCGGCTGGGTGATGCTCACCTACGCGACCGCCACCCTGCTGCCGCTGGCCGCCGCCGCCCCCGTCTGGAACGAGCTCGCCGACCCCGGCCTGGTGGGCACGGTCGCGGTGGTCCGGGTGCTGGGCAACACCGTGGCCGACACGGTCTTCTACACGCTGCTGCTCTGGCTGCCCGCCGGACGGCTCACCGACCGGCGCTGGTGGGCGTACGTCGCCGCCGTCGGCCTGTGGACGCTGACCTGGGACCTCGCCTTCCTGGCCCGCCCCCGGGCGTACGGGCACCCCGACCCGCTGGCCGGTACGGCGGTGGCGCGGTTCGCCGGCGACCTCACCACCCGGCTGGACGAGGCCTGGCTGCCCGTCCACCTCACCCTGATCACCGTCGCCTGCGCCGTCCTGCTGAGCCGGCTGCTGCGTTCCGCCCCCGGCCACCGGCTGCCCGTCGCCGGCATGCTCGCCGCCTACCTGCTGTACGCGGGCGCCGAACGCTTCTACGCCTACCGCTTCGCCGACGCCTACTGGCCCGCCTACGGGCTGCTCACCGCGGCCGGCTGCCTCTGGTCGGTGGCGGTGGCGTACCTGGTGATCAAGGACGGCGGCTGGCGCCTCGACCGGGCCGCCCGCCAGGTGCTGATCGCGCTGCTGCTCGGCACCGGGATCACCGCGCTGTTCGTGGTGCTGGCCGCGCTGCTCTCCGCCTGGCTGGTGCCCGGCCGGGGCGCGGCCGCGCTGCTGCTGATCGCCCTGGTCCTCGCCGTCGGGGCCGGACTGCCCAAGGCCACCGGCCGGGTCGCCGCCGCCGTCGACCGGCTGTACTACGGCGAACGCGCCCAGCCCTACCAGGTGCTGAGCACCCTGGCCGGCCGGATCCGGCAGGTCGTCGACCCCGAACGGCTCCCGCTCACGCTCTGCGCCACCATCGCCGAGGAGCTGCGGCTGCCCGGCGTCGCCCTGAGCGCCACCACCCGCTCCGGCACCCGCCCGCTCGCCTCCGTCGGCCGCCTCGACCGGCCCGGCCGGGACTTCCCGCTGGTCCACCACGGCGCCACGGTCGGCCTGCTGACCGTCACCCCGCGGGCCGGCGAGGAACGGCTGGACACCGGCGACCTCGCCATCCTGCGCACCCTCGCCGACCAGGCCTCCCCCGCCGTCGCCTCGCTGGCGCTCCAGGAGGACCTGCGGGCCGGCCGGGAACGGATCGTCGCCGCCCGCGAGGAGGAGCGGCGCCGGCTGCGCCGGGACATCCACGACGGCCTCGGCCCGGCGCTGGCCGGACTCCGGCTGCGGGTCGACAGCGCGGCGGGCGGGGCCGTCGGCGCGCCCCCGCCCGCGCTCGGGGAGCTGCTGCAGGGCGTCTCCGCCGACCTCGGGCTGGCGATCACCGAGGTCCGCCGGATCACCGACCGGCTCGGCCCGGCCCCGCTCGGCGAGTTCGGCCTGGCCCGGGCGATCCGCCAGCTGGCCGCCGGCTTCACCGGCACCGAACTGGCCGTCAGCGCCGAACTGGAACCGGACCCGCTGCCCGAACTTCCCCCCGCCGTCGAGGTCGCCGCCTACCGGATCGCCGCCGAGGCGCTCAACAACGTGCTGCGCCACGCCCGGGCCCGGCACGCCCGGGTCAGCCTGCGGGTGGACGGGACGGCGCTGACCCTGCTCGTCGAGGACGACGGGGTGGGGCTGGCGCCCGAACCGTCCGCCGAGGGCACCGGGGTGGGCCTGCGGTCGATGGCGGAGCGGGCCGCCGAGGTCGGCGGCCACTGCGCGGTCGGCGCCCCGCCCCGCGGCGGCGGCACCCGCGTCCGCGCGGTGCTGCCCCGGCACCCGGTCGTCCGGGACCGGGCCGCCCGGGGCTGAGGTGCCCGGGGCCCGGCGCACGGGTCCGGGCGTACGGGGCTGAGCCGTACCGGTGGACGCCCGCCCGCCCCCGGTCCTGTGCGGGACCGGGGGCGGGCTTCAGGGGTGGCCGGGTGGAGTGGCCCGGTGGGGCCGGGGGTCGGTGGGGCCGGGGGTCGGTGGGGCCGGCGGATCAGCTCGGGCAGTCGGGCTCGCCGACCCGGCAGATCGGGCCACTGCCGGGGTCGCCCGGGCCGGCCTTGCCGGTCGGGCCGCCGCCGGGCGCCGCCGCCTTGGCGGAGCCGCCGCCGGCGCGGCCGCTGCGCAGGGCGGCCGCCGCGGTGACGGCGCCGACCAGGAGGGAGGCCGCCGCGAGCGTCTTGGTCACGGTCCTGGCTGTCATGGGGTGCTTCCTCGCTCTGCCGGTGCGGCCGGACGGTCCGGCCGCCTCGCTTCCTCCACCATGCGCCCGGTGACCGCCCGGGCGCATGGGGTAGTGGTCCCGGATTTCCCGGCGGTGGCCGGCCCGCCGGGAGATCCGGGCTCAGGCCGCGGCCGCCGTCCCCGGCTCCAGGAACTGGTGCCCGGCCTGGGCCGGGCTGGCCGCGCCCAGGTAGCCGTACAGCGCGACGGTGGCCGTGCCGGGCCGGGGGCGGTGGCCGTGCCACTCCCCCGCCGGGACGAACACCAGGTCGCCCCGGTGCAGCGGGACCTCGCCGGTCTCGGTCAGGTGGTGGCCGCCGCCCTCGACGACCAGGAAGAACTGGTCGGCGCGCGGGTGCCGGTGCAGCCCGTACCCGCCCTCGGGGGCGAAGACCGCGGCCGCCACGGTGACCCGGCGGGCGCCCACGGTCCGCTCGGTGGCCAGCCAGCGCACCAGAGGCCCGGGCGGGCCGTCGGAGGCGTTGGGCCGGTTGGCGGGACGGTCCAGGGGGACCGGCTCCCGCAGGTGGGGGGCCGCGCGGGCGACCGGGCGCGGCCGGACGGTCAGCACGGCGGCGGGCACGCCGGACAGCGCGGTGAGGCCGCAGGAGCTGCCCGGCGGGTGGTAGAGCCCGGTGCCGGGGCCGAGGATCCGGCCGGCGGCGCGGATCCGGCCGGAGAGCACCACGGTCACCGACTCGGCGCGGTGGGAGGGGTGCTGCTCCACCCGGATCCCGGGCGGCAGGGTCTCCACCGTCAGCGCGCCGTGGGCGGCGGGCAGGTGGGACGGGTCGATCAGCCGGCGGAAGACCGGGGCGGTGCCCGGTACCGCGGCGGGTACGAGGATCACGGAGTGCCTTCCCGGCCCCCGGTCGGGGGCCGTTGGTCGTGGCGGGTGCGGGGCGGCGGGCCGGTGCGCCCGCGGGCCGGCCTCACGGCCGGGTCCTTCCGGGGGCCGCGCGGTGGGCGGCGGTACGGCGGGCGGGGACCCGCCGGCGGGCGGCGAGGGTCAGGCGGAGCACCTCGGCGCCCAGCGGGCCGGCCTGGAGGCGCAGCGAGTGCCCGCGCCGGGTCAGCACCAGGTCGCCCTCGGCGGCCAGGTGCTCGGGCCGGTCGGCCACCTCGCCGACCAGCAGCGGTCCGCGCAGCACGTACCAGACGGTCTCGGTGTCGGTGCGGCCGGCGAAGGAGTGCCGGGCGCCGGGGCCGAGCCGCAGGTGGTCGAAGGACTCGCAGGCGCTGGCGAGCATCTCCCGCCGGGCGAGGCCGCGGACGCGGACCTTGCTGCCGTCCGGGCCGAGGATGACGGTGGCCGAGCCGAAGTCGGTGGTGACGATCATGACGGCTGTTCTCCTTCCGGGCTTGCCGCCGCCGGGACGACGAGGACGGCGTGGAAGCACTCCAGGCCCGCCTCCCCGGCGGTCAGGACGGTACGGGTGCCGAGCGGCAGGGTCAGCGCGGTGCCCTCGACCAGCGGCACGTCGCCGTCGGGGGCCTGTGCGGAGCCCTCGCCGGCGGTCACGTAGAGCGCGTGCTCGGCGTCGTCGGCGACGAACTCGACGCTGTCGCCCGGGTCGATCCGCTGGAGGCCGACGCCGCGCAGCGGGCCGGTGAGCAGTCGGCGGGGGTCGACCGCGCCGCGTCGGCGGAGGTCGGTGATGACGGTGCCGGTCATGGGTGGGATTCCTTCGTTCCGCGGCTCCGGTCCCCCGGGCCGCCCTTCGATCTCCACCGTCCGGCGCCCGGCGTCCCGGCCGCACGGGGACGAGGTCCCGTTCCGCTCCCGCCGCCGCCCGAGGGCCCGGCCGGGCGGCGGCGGACCCGGGTCCCGGACGCTCCCGGGGCCGTCCCGTACGGGTCCCGTCGGCGTCCCGCCGGCCTCCCGTACGGGTCGCCGCGGCCCGGGCGGGCAGCCGGAGGGGCCGCCGCACCGGGGTGGTGCGGCGGCCCCTGGGACGGCGGTTCAGCGGGGTGCCGGCAGGTCGGGCCGCCGGCCCGGGAGCGGCTCGGCGGCGGTCGCGGGCAGCACGGTGAGGCAGAGCAGCTCCGCGCCCAGCGGGCCGCCGTGCAGGTGGACCTCCTGGGCGCGCGGGGCGAGCAGCAGGTCGCCGTGGTCGAGGATGCGCTGCGGGTGGTCCGGGCAGTCGATCAGGACGACCGGGCCGCGCAGCACGTACCAGGCGGCCTCGGCGCCCTCGCGTCCGCCGAGGTCGTAGCAGGCGCCGGGGCTGAGCCGGACGTGCTCCACGGACTCGCAGGCGCTGTGCAGCATGGCCCGGCGGGCCAGGCAGCGGGTGCGCACCCGCTGGGTGCCCGGTCCGAGCAGGACCTGCGGGTGGTCGGTGTCGGCGACGATCATCGGTCGGCGCTCCCTTCGGTGGTCGCCCCGGCGGCCGGGACGGCCAGGACGGCGTGCACGTACTCGAGTCCGTCGGGCCCGGCGGTCAGGGTGACCGAGGTGCCGAGCGGCAGGGTGAGCGCGGTGCCGGGCCGCACCGGGACCCGGACGTCGCCGGTGGCGGCCCGGCCTCCGCCGGCGGCGACGAACAGGGTGTGCTCGACCCCGTCGGCGGTGTGCTCGGCGCGTTCGCCGGCCCCGAGGCGTGCCACCCGCAGCAGGCGCAGCGGCCCGCCGAGGGCGACCGAGGGGTCGAGCGGGCCGATCCGGCGGAGGTTGGTGATGACGACGCCGTCGAACAGCGGCGGGTGCCGGGCGGGTATCTCGATCATGAGTCGTTCCAGGGGTCGGTCTCCGAGGTTGCGCAGGCCGTAGCGGGTGCCGACGGTGATCAGCACGGCGTCTGCGGCCCGGACGGGGTGGGTGCGGCCGTCGAGGGTCAGCTCCCCGTGGCCGGAGAGCAGGACGTGCACCGCCTCGGTGCGGGTGTGCAGGTGTTCGTGGCCGGCCGCGCCCGGGGGCAGGCCGGCCCATTCGACGGCCTCCCAGCCGCCGGACAGTCCGGTGCGGCGGGCCAGGCAGACCCACCGGGCGACCGGGTCGGGGCCGGCCGTGCCGTACACCAGGGCCGGTGACCTGGTGTCGGCGACCACGACGGCGCTACGCATGGACGTCTCCTCCGGGAGGGTGTGATCCGGCCGTCGCCCGGGGCTCCGGGACGGGCCGGTTCCGGGTCTCCACGCTGCTCCGCCCGCCGTCCCGGGCGCACGGGCAGCGGGCCCCGTCCACGCCCCACGCCCGCCCGGCCCGGACGCCGACCCGGGCGCCGACCCGTCCCGGCCCCGGCTCCTCCCCCGGCTCCTCCCGGCTCCCCTCCGGCGGACGTACCGTGGAACTCGGAGGCCGTGAACATGCACGTCACCGGCACGCACTTCACCGACCGCACCGACGCCGGCCGCCGGCTGGCCCCGCTCCTGGACCACCTGCGGGGCGCCGACCCGGTGGTGGTGGCGCTGCCGCGCGGCGGTCTGCCGGTGGCGGCCGAGGTCGCCGCGGCGCTCGGCGCGCCGCTGGACATCTGCGTGATCCGCAAGCTGGGCGTGCCGTACCAGCCGGAGCTGGGCATGGGGGCGATCGGCGAGGACGGCGTGCGGGTGCTCAACGAGCAGGTGATCCGGATGGGCGGGGTGCGTCCGGAGCAGCTGGCCGAGGTGGAGCGGCGCGAGCGGGCCGAGCTGGCCCGGCGGGCCCGCCGCTACCGGGGCGACCGGCCGCCGGTGGAGGTGCGCGGGCGGACCGTGGTGGTGGTCGACGACGGCATCGCGACCGGCTCCACCGCCCGGGCGGCCTGTCTGATCGTCCGGGCCAGGGGCGCGGCCCGGGTGGTGCTGGCCGTGCCGGTGGCGCCCCGGGACTGGACCGAGCGGCTGACCGGGGTGGCCGACGAGCTGGTCTGCGTGGGCACCCCGTCGCCGTTCTTCGCGATCGGCGAGTTCTACGCGGACTTCTCGCAGACCTCCGACGAGGAGGTGCTGCGCTGCCTGGCCGAGGCGAGGGCCGCCGCACCGCGCCCCGCCGCCGCCGTGCCGGCCGACCGGGAGCTGACGGTGGACGCGGGCGGCGTACGGCTGGCGGGCAGGCTGACGGTGCCGGCCGGGGCGCGCGGCGCGGTGGTGTTCGCGCACGGCAGCGGCAGCGGCCGGCACAGCCCGCGCAACCGGGCCGTGGCCGCCTTCCTCAACCGGGCGGGCCTGGGGACGCTGCTGTTCGACCTGCTGACCGAGGACGAGGAGCCGGACCGCCGCAACGTGTTCGACGTGGAGCTGCTCGGCGGCCGGCTGACCGACGTGACCGCCCGGCTGGCGGAGCTCCCGGAGACGGCGGGCCTGCCGCTGGGCCTGTTCGGGGCCAGTACGGGCGCGGCGGCGGCCCTGTGGGCGGCGGCCCGGCTGGGGGACGGCGTGGGCGCGGTGGTCTCGCGCGGCGGGCGGCCGGACCTGGCGGGTCCGGCGCTGGCCGCGGTGACGGCGCCGACCCTGCTGATCGTCGGCGCCCGCGACGGGACGGTGGTCGAGCTGAACCGGCGGGCGCGGGAGCGGCTGCGCTGCGACAGTGAACTGGTGCTCGTGCCGCACGCCGGCCACCTGTTCGAGGAGCCCGGCACCCTGGACCGGGTCTGTGAGCTGGCCCGGGACTGGTTCCTGGTCAGACTGCCGGCCGCCGCGGCACGGCGCTGAAGCGACCTCCGGAAAACCCCGCCCGAGCAGGACAATGTGCGCAGCCCGCCCTCGGATTTCCTGATCACCTTGTACACATTGAACAGTGAAAATCCGACCTGTTGCCCAACCACCTGGACTGGAGCAAGCTCAGCGCTCAACCGCACCGCCCACCCCCGCAGTGCGACGGACCCCCAAGCGGATGCCTCAACGTGGAGGAACAACCGATGACCCCGCAGCCCCATGCCCTTGAGCTGACCCCCGAGGAGCGCGAGGCAGGTCTCGACGCCGAGCAGCTGCGCCGACTCGTCGGCCTCGTCGAGCACGACCCCGCTTCGGACCCGTTCCCGGTCACGGCCCAGGACGCCGTGGTGTTCGTGGTCGGGAACGCCACCCAGACGGCCCAGTTCTACCAGGTCGTCTTCGGCATGGAGCTGGTCGCCTACTCCGGCCCGGAGACCGGCCGCCGCGACCGCAAGGCCTACGTGCTGCGCTCCGGCTCCTGCCGCTTCGTGATCAAGGGCGGCGTCTCGCCGGACAGCCCCCTGCTGGACCACCACCGCCGCCACGGCGACGGCGTCGTCGACCTGGCCCTGGAGGTCCCGGACGTCGACAAGTGCATCGCGCACGCCCGCGCCACCGGCGCCATCGTGCTGGAGGAGCCGAACGACGTCTCCGACGAGAACGGCACCGTGCGCCGCGCCGCCATCGCCACCTACGGCGAGACCCGGCACACCCTGATCGACCGCTCCCGCTACCACGGCCCCTACCTGCCGGGCTTCGTCGCCGCCGAGAGCAAGGTGGTCCGTCCCGAGGGCGCGCCGAAGCGGCTGTTCCAGGCGCTCGACCACGCGGTCGGCAACGTCGAGCTCGGCAAGATGGACGAGTGGGTCTCGTTCTACAACCGGGTCATGGGCTTCGTGAACATGGCCGAGTTCGTCGGCGACGACATCGCCACCGACTACTCCGCGCTGATGTCCAAGGTCGTCGCCAGCGGCAACCACCGGGTGAAGTTCCCGCTGAACGAGCCGGCGATCGCCAAGAAGCGCTCGCAGATCGACGAGTACCTGGAGTTCTACACCGGCCCCGGCTGCCAGCACATGGCGCTGGCCACCAACGACATCCTCACCACCGTGGACGTGCTGCGCTCGCGCGGCGTGGAGTTCCTGAACACCCCGGACTCGTACTACGACGACCCGTCGCTGCGCGAGCGCATCGGCAAGGTGCGGGTGCCGATCGAGGAGCTCAAGAAGCGCGGCATCCTGGTCGACCGGGACGAGGACGGCTACCTGCTGCAGATCTTCACCAAGCCGATCGGCGACCGCCCGACCGTCTTCTACGAGTTCATCGAGCGGCACGGTTCGCTGGGCTTCGGGAAGGGCAACTTCAAGGCGCTCTTCCAGGCGATCGAGCGCGAGCAGGAGCGTCGCGGCAACCTCTGAGCCGCGGAAAGGTTGGGAGCAGGGACATGGCGTACTACCGGCAGCTGGGCAGCATCCCGCCCAAGCGGCACACGCAGCACCGCACGCCCGAGGGCGGGCTGTACTACGAGGAGTTGATGGGTGAGGAGGGGTTCTCCTCGGACTCCTCGCTGCTCTACCACCGGGGCATCCCGTCGGCCGTGGTCAACGCGGTGCCCTGGGAGCTGCCGGACCAGTCGCTGGTGCCGAACCACCCCCTGCTCCCGCGGCACCTCAAGCTGCACGAACTGTTCGCGGGCCAGGAGTGGAAGTCCGCGGACGTCGTCTCCGGCCGCCGGCTGGTCCTCGGCAACGGCGACGTACGGATCTCGTACGTCGTCGCCGGGGCCCCGAGCGAGCTGTACCGCAACGGGCTCGGCGACGAGTGCGTCTACGTCGAGTCGGGCACCGGCACGGTGGAGACGGTCTTCGGCGCGCTGGAGGTCGGCCAGGGCGACTACGTGATCATCCCCCGGGCCACCACCCACCGCTGGGTGCCGACCGGTGACGAGCCGCTGCGCGCCTACTGCATCGAGGCGAACAGCCACATCACCCCGGTCAAGCGCTTCCTGTCCAAGTGGGGCCAGCTGCTGGAGCACGCCCCGTACTGCGAGCGCGACCTACGCGGCCCCGAGGGGCCGCTGCTGGTGGACGGCGAGGACGTCGACGTCCTGGTCAAGCACCGCGGCCCGAACGGGATCGCCGGCACCCGCTACACCGTGCCGCACCACCCCTTCGACGTGGTCGGCTGGGACGGCTGCCTCTACCCGTACGTCTTCAACATCGCCGACTACGAGCCGATCACCGGCCGGATCCACCAGCCGCCGCCGGCCCACCAGGTCTTCGAGGGCAACGGCTTCGTGATCTGCAACTTCGTGCCCCGCAAGGTGGACTACCACCCGCTGGCCATCCCGGTGCCGTACTACCACTCCAACGTGGACAGCGACGAGGTCATGTTCTACTGCGGCGGCGACTACGCGGCCCGCAAGGGCTCCGGCATCGGCCAGGGCTCGATCTCGCTGCACCCCGGCGGCCACACCCACGGCCCGCAGCCGGGCGCGTACGAGCGCAGCATCGGCGCGGAGTTCTTCGACGAGCTCGCGGTCATGGTGGACACCTTCCGCCCGCTGGACCTCGGCGAGGGCGGCCGGGCCTCCGAGGACCCGAACTACGCCTGGACCTGGGCGGGTCGGGGGCCGGCGCAGTGAGCCTCCCGGCCCTGTACCGCGGCCTCTTCGACGACGCCGCGGTCTTCCCGCCCGGCAACCTGCCGGTCGCCGAGGCGGCCCCGGCGCACATCCGGCACCGCAGCGCCTGGTACGCCGACGCGGTCGGCCCGTTCCTCTGCGGGGCGGGCCGGCTGGCCGAACTGGCCGCCGTACCCGGCGCGGCCGGCCTGCGGGTCGGGCTCGTGCTGCCGGGGGGCAGCGCCGAGCTCGGCCCGGCCCTCGCCGACGCGGCGTCCTTCGAGGTCGCCGGCGTCGAACTCGCCACCACCGACGCCCGCGAGGCCGTCGCCGCCCTCGACCTGCTGCTGCCGCCGCACGTGCCGGCCGCCGTGGAGGTGCCGCGCGAGCGGCTGCGCGGCGACGGGCTGGACGAGGTGCTGGACGTGCTCGTCGACAGCCCCTACCGGGCCAAGTTCCGCACCGGCGGCACGGTCGCCGGCGCGTTCCCCGGCGAGGAGGAGCTGGCGCGCTTCCTCACCGGCTGCGCGCAGCGCGGACTGCCGTACAAGTGCACGGCCGGGCTGCACAACGCCCTGCGGCACACCGACCCGGTGACCGGCTTCGAGCACCACGGCTTCCTGAACGTGCTGCTGGCCGCGCAGGAGACCGACCCCGCCACCGCCGCCGAGGTCCTCGCCGAGCGCTCCGGCGAGGTGCTGGCCAAGGCCGTCCTGGCGCTGACCGACCATCAGGTGACGGTGATCCGCAACTCGTTCACCGCGTTCGGCACCTGTAGCATCGCCGAACCCCTGGACGACCTGGCCGCCCTCGGCCTGCTGTCGTCCGACCCGACGCCCCAGGAGGACCGTTGACCACCCCCCGCAGCTGGCTCGCCCCCGCGAACGACTCGCCGTTCGGCGCGCACAACCTGCCGTACGGCGTCTTCACGGCCGGCGACCGGCCGGGGCAGCGGCGGATCGGCGTGCGGATCGGGGACTTCGTGCTGGACGCCGGGGCCGCCGCCCGCGCCACCGGCGCGCCCTCCGTGCTGCTGGACGCGGACACCCTCAACCCGCTCATGGGCGCCGGCCGCGCGGTGTGGACCGAGGTCCGCGCCTCGCTCACCCGCTGGCTGACCGACGAGTCGTACCGGGACGCCCTCGCGCCGCTGCTGCTGCCGCTCGACGAGGTCGAGCTGCACCTGCCGTTCGAGGTCGCCGACTACGTCGACTTCTACGCCTCCGAGCACCACGCCACCAACCTGGGACGGCTGTTCCGCCCGGGCACGGAGCCGCTCACCCCCAACTGGAAGCACCTGCCGATCGGCTACCACGGCCGCTCCGGCACCGTCGTGGTCTCCGGCACCCCGGTCGTGCGCCCCAACGGGCAGCGCAAGGCGCCCGCCGACGCCGTGCCGTCCTTCGGCGCGTCCCGCCGGCTGGACATCGAGGCCGAGGTCGGCTTCGTCGTCGGCGCCCCGTCCGTGCTCGGCACCCCGGTCACCATGGCGGACTTCCGCGAGCACGTGTTCGGCGTCTGCCTGGTCAACGACTGGTCGGCGCGCGACATCCAGGCCTGGGAGTACGTGCCGCTGGGCCCGTTCCTCGGCAAGTCCTTCACCACCTCGGTCTCCCCGTGGATCGTCCCGCTGGACGCCCTGGAGCACGCCCGGGTCGCCCCGCCGGCCCGCGACTTCGAGCTGCTGCCCTACCTGGACGACCGCGACGGCGAGCCCTGGGGCCTGGACCTCGCCATGGAGGTCCACCTCAACGGCCACCGGATCTCCCGGCCGCCGTTCGCCACCATGTACTGGACGGCCGCCCAGCAGCTCGCCCACATGACGGTCAACGGCGCCTCGCTGCGCACCGGCGACCTGTTCGCCTCCGGCACCGTCAGCGGCCCCGAGCCGGACACCCGGGGCGCCCTGATCGAGCTCACCTGGAACGGCGAGGAGCCGGTCAAGCTCCCCGACGGCACCACCCGCACCTTCCTGGAGGACGGCGACGAGGTCACCGTCACCGCCACCGCCCCGGGCCCGGACGGCACGGTGATCGGCTTCGGCGAGGTGACCGGCCGGATCGCGCCGTAGGGGCGTGTCGTAGGGGCTGACGGCTCCGTGATCTAGGGTCGGTAGGCGTCAGAGCTGATCGACTGAAGGGGAGCGGGCCCGATGAGCACAGAGGTGGACGTACAGGTCTTCGTGGACGGCCGGGTCGGGCGCATCGTGCTCGACCGGCCGAAGGCCCTCAACTCGCTGACCCACGGCATGATCACCGCCGTGCGGGAGGCGCTGGACGGCTGGGCCGCGGACGACGCGGTCACCGCCGTGGTGCTGACCGGGGCCGGCGAGCGCGGGCTCTGCGCCGGCGCCGACATCCGGCTGTTCCACCGGGACGCCCAAGCCGGCGGGGCCGGATCCCGGGCGTTCTTCCGGGACGAGTACCGGCTGAACGCGCTCATCGCCCGCTACCCCAAGCCGTACGTCGCGGTGATGGACGGCATCACCATGGGCGGCGGGGTCGGCCTCTCCGCCCACGGCGGCGTGCGGATCGTCACCGAGCGGTCGGTGGTCGCGATGCCGGAGACCCGGATCGGCCTGGTCCCGGACGTCGGCGGCACCCGGCTGCTCGCCCGCGCCCCCGGCGAGCTGGGCACCCACCTCGGCCTGACCGCCGGTTCGATGGGCCCCGGCGACGCGCTGCTGTGCGGCTTCGCCGACCACTTCGTGCCGTCCGCCGCCCTGCCGGAGCTGCTGGCCGCGCTCGCGGCCGGCGACGCGCCGGTCGAGGACGTGGTCGCCCGCTACGCCGGAGCGGCCCCGGCCGCCGCGCTGGCCGGGCGGCGCGGGTGGATCGACGACTGCTACGCCGCGGACACCGTCGAGGAGATCGTCGACCGGCTGCTCGCCTCGGGTGTCCCGGAGGCCAAGGAGAGCGCCGAGGAGATCCTGGACAAGTCCCCCACCATGCTGAAGGTGACGCTGGCCGCCCTGCGCGACGCCCGCTCGCACACCTCGCTGGAGCAGAGCCTGGAGCGGGAGTACCGGGTCTCCTGCGCGGCGCTCGGCCACCCGGACCTGGTCGAGGGCATCCGGGCGCAGGTGGTCGACAAGGACCGCGACCCGCACTGGCGGCCCGCCGTCCTGGCCGGGGTGGACGCCGCCGCGGTGGCCGGATTCCTCGCCGCGCCGGCCTCGGGCGACCTCACCTTCGAGTGAGCCGGGGCGGAACGGGGAAGCGCTCACCCGGGTGGCCCGCGGGAACCGGGTCACCTGACGGAGAACGGGTGACCTGGGGGAACGCGTGACCACCGTCTCGCCTGTCGAGACTGGCGCGCGGGGTACCCCGTCGGCGATCGTATCCACCGTCAGTCGAGCAGCGAAGGGGAGTCAACGGCGATGACCGAGACCTACGAGACCATCCTGGTGGAGCGCAAGGGCCGGGTCGGGCTGATCACGCTCAACCGTCCCAAGGCGCTCAACGCGCTGAACAACCAGCTGATGAACGAGGTGGTCGCCGCCGCGACCGCGTTCGACCGGGACCCGGAGATCGGCTGTCTGGTGATCACCGGCTCGGAGAAGGCGTTCGCCGCCGGGGCCGACATCAAGGAGATGCAGGGCAACGAGTTCCCCGGCGTCTACCTGGACGACTGGCTCGGCCCCTGGGACCGCCTGGGTGAGCTGCGCAAGCCGGTGATCGCCGCGGTCGCCGGGTTCGCCCTGGGCGGCGGCTGCGAGCTGGCCATGCTCTGCGACGTCCTGCTGGCGGCGGACACCGCCAAGTTCGGCCAGCCGGAGATCAAGCTGGGCGTGATCCCGGGCATCGGCGGCTCGCAGCGGCTCACCCGCGCGATCGGCAAGGCCAAGGCCATGGAGCTGTGCCTGACCGGCCGGATGATGGGCGCCGAGGAGGCCGAGCGGGCCGGTCTGGTCTCCCGGATCGTCCCGGCGGACCAGCTGCTCGCCGAGGCGCTGGCCACCGCGGAGACGATCGCCGCGATGTCCACCCCGGCCGCGATCATGATGAAGGAGAGCGTCAACCGCGCCTTCGAGACCACCCTCTCGGAGGGCGTGCGCTTCGAGCGCCGGATGTTCCACGCGCTGTTCGCCACCGCCGACCAGAAGGAGGGCATGGCGGCCTTCGCCGAGAAGCGCCCGCCGTCCTTCAACCACCGCTGACGGGACCGCCCCGCCCTCCGGGCAGACCCGTTCGGGCTAACCGGCGGGCGGGGTGCGGCGGACCGGCCGAGCATGGGAGCCAGCGTTCCCGTGCCGTCCGTCCGTCAGGAGTCCGCCGTGGTCACCCCGATCTCCTCACCCGCCGGTCCGCCGGCCGACCCGGACCTCCCCGGACCGCTCGGACTGCTCGCCAGGACCGCCTGGCAGGTGCTGCTGGCGGCCGGCCTGGTCTCGCTCACGCTCGGGGTGATCGTCTTCGCCTGGCCGGAGCAGACGCTGCGGGTGGTCGGCGTGCTGTTCGGCCTCTACCTGCTGATCATCGGCATCGTGCAGCTGGTGGCCGCGTTCGGCACCCACACCACCACCGCGCTACGGGTGCTGGCCTTCATCAGCGGCATCATCTGCATCCTGCTGGGTCTGCTCTGCTTCCGCAGCGCGGCCCAGTCGCTGCTGCTGCTGGCGATCTGGATCGGCATCGGCTGGCTGTTCCGGGGCATCACCCAGCTCGTCGCCGCGGCCTCCGACTCCGCCATGCCGGCCCGGGGCTGGCAGATCTTCGCGGGTCTGGCCAACAGCGTGGCCGGCATCCTGCTGATGGTCTGGCCGGTGGGCTCGATCACCGCCCTGACCGTCCTGGCCGGGATCTGGCTGCTGGTACTGGGCGTGATCGAGATCGTCACCGCCTTCCTGGTCCGCCGCCGGGCGAAGGAGATCCCGCAGGGCGTCTGACCCCGCAGGACGTCCGATCCGGGGGGCCGCTGCCCGTCGGCGTGGTGGTCGTCAGGGCCGCGGCGCGTAGCCGAGCCGGAAGTCCGCCGCGCCGAGGCGCTCCTCGGTCAGCCGGACGTCCGTGAGCCGCTCGGCGAGCGCGAAGGCCGCCTCGGTGTGCAGGTTCTTCGTCGTGCCCTCCTCCCGCAGGTCGAAGCCGCAGTGCTCCAGAAGCTCCGGGATGCCGGGCGCCTCGGCGTCCTCGCCGTCCCGCTGGGCCGGGAACAGCGGCTCGAAGTGCAGCCGGTTGCGCCCGTGCTCCCACCAGTGGAAGGAGTCCACGGCGTTGCAGTTGCGGTAGTGGGAGACCATCCGGGTGCCCTCGGCGAGCCGGGGCAGCAGCTCCCAGATGGTGCCGAGGTATCCGTTGACCTCGACCGCGACCGCCCAGCCGTCGAGCTCGGTGACGGCCACGAGCAGCGGGTCGTCACCGACCTCGACCGGGACGTCGGCGTCCTCGCCGTCCTCGAAGAGGTCGTGCGCCGCCACCACCGCGGCCAGGCCGGTGACCCGCCGCCCCGGCACGGCGGCGAACCGGCGCAGCAGGTCCTCGGGGGTGATCCCCTCGACCATGGTCACGCAGTGCGCCTCACTGAGGAAGTCGTAGCCCGCGGTGAACCAGGTGAAGTCATCGGCGTGTGCGACGTGTACGGTCATGCCGCCCATGCTGCCACCCGGCTGTGACACCGTCAGACCCAGGTGGCCCGGTCCGTCCCCCAGCGGCCCGGCGGACGGGACCAGTCGGCGGGCGCACCGGCGTACCCGATCGGCGGCAGGGCGTGCCGCAGCCGCCCGTACGGGGAGTCGGTGTCGGTGATCCAGCGGTCGGGGTCGTACGGCTCGGCGCCGGTGGCGGGCTCGTCCTCGGGGATGTCGCGCATCAGCCAGGTCGCCGTGCCGGCGAGCGAGTACCGCAGGTGGCGGCCGCCGGGGCGGCCGGTGCGCTGCTCGGTGAGGGCCCGCAGCACGCCGGCGGCGATCAGGTAGCCGGTGCCGTGGTCGAGGGCCTGGGCGGGCAGCGCGCCGGGGCGGCCGTCCGGGCCGGCCTCGATCGCGGCGATGCCGCAGCCGGCCTGGACCAGGCTGTCGAAGCCGCGCCGGCCGGCCCACGGACCGGTCCGGCCCCAGGCGCGGAGGTCGGCGACGATCAGGCCGGGGCGGCGTTCGAGGAGGGCCTCGGGGGCGAGGCCCAGCCGGTCGAGGGCGCCGGGGCGGTAGCCGCTGACGACCACGTCGGCGGAGGCGAGCAGCTCCTCGAAGACGGCCCGGTCGGCGGGGTCGGCGAGGTCCAGGCGGGTGGAGCGCTTGCCGAAGCCGGTGTCCGCGTGGGCGTCCTCGGCCTCGGGCAGCGACGGGGAGTCGACGCGCAGCACGTCCGCGCCGAGCAGCGCGAGGGTGCGGGTGGCGACCGGCCCGGCGATCACCCGGGTGAGGTCCAGGACGCGGATCCCGGCGGCCGGCAGCGCGGCCGGGCCGAGCGGGCGGGCGGCGGGCCCGTCGAGGACGGTGGTCTCCACCAGGGGGTGGCGCTCCTCGGTCGGGGGCGCGACGGCGACCGCGAGCGCCCCCGCCTCGTACGCGCGCTCCTGGATGCTCCGGGCCGGGTGCGCGCGCAGCTCGGCGGCCAGCTCCTCGGGCCCGGTGCCCTCCGGCAGGCCCAGGGCGGCCAGCAGCCGGGCGCGGTGGTGCGGGTAGTTGGCGTGCGTGCGCAGCCAGCCGTCGGCGGTCTGCCAGAAGCCGGACAGCGGGGCGAAGGAGACCGGCGCGCGGCCGTCGATCCGCAGGTGGCGCTCGCTCACGAAGGCGGTGGCGACGGCGCCCTGGTCGATCCGCACCTCGGGCACCGGGCCGCCGCCGCGGTGCGCGGACAGCTCGGCGGCGGCCAGCGAGGCGGTGGCCACGGTGGCCCGGGCGAGCCGGCGCACCGGGAGGCCGGAGGGCAGCACGGCGTCGGGGCCGTGGAAGGAGACCCGCCCGAGCAGCTCGGTGGGCCCGCCGAGGGCGGCCCAGGCGTGCGCGGTCGGCCGGTCGATCGAACGTTCTGTCATGAGCGCATTCTGCGCCCGAGGTTGGCCCGAGCGCTGTGATCCCGGTTACGGGTGGGGCGCGAGGGGCGGACCTCGCCGGGGGCGTGTCGGGGGCCGCGGCTCAGAAGGTGAAGCCCAGCGAGCGGATCCGGTGGTCGAAGCTGGAGGGCACCGCCTCCGGCTCGCCGACCGAGCGCAGCCCGGGCAGCCGGGAGAACAGCTCGCGGTAGAGCACCTTCATCTCCTGGCGGGCCAGGTGGGCGCCGAGGCAGAAGTGCGGCCCGCCGCCGCCGAAGCCCAGGTGCGGGTTGGGGGTGCGGGTGATGTCGAAGGCGTCCGGGTCGGGGAAGACCGTCTCGTCCCGGTTGGCCGAGCCGAAGTAGAGCACCACCTTGTCCCCCGCGCGCAGCCGGGTGGTGCCGATCCGGTGGTCGGTGGCCACCGTGCGGCGGAACTGGATGATCGGGGTGGAGTGGCGCACGATCTCGTCCACCGCGCCGCCGAGGTGGCGGTCGAGGTCACGGAGGAGCAGGGCCCGCTGCTCGGGGTGGGTGGTGAGCAGGTGCAGCCCGTGGGCGAGGGCGTTGCGGGTGGTCTCCACTCCGGCGACCAGCAGCAGCGAGAAGAAGGCGCCGAGCTCGCGGCCGGTCAGCCGGCGTCCGTCCACGTCAGCGGTGACCAGCGCGGAGATCAGGTCCTCGGTGGGCCGGCGACGGCGCTCCCGGCCGAGCTCGGCCACCATGCCCTGCATCCGGGCCAGCGCCATCAGCCCGCGTCCGGGCACGCGCAGGCGGCGGCGGGCGACGCCGGTGTGCTCGGAGGCGTGGTCGACCTGGTCGAGGATCGCCCGGCGGGGCTCCTCGGGGATGCCCATCATGTTGCAGATGACCTGGAAGGGCAGTTCGGCGGCGACGGCGGTGACGAAGTCCTCGGGCCGTTCCTCGGTCACCCGGTCGACCAGCCGGACGGCCACCCGGCGGATGTCCTCCTCCACCCGGGCGATCAGGCGCGGGGTGAAGGCCTTGGAGACGATCCGGCGCAGCTGGGCGTGGCGGGGGTCGTCCAGGTTCACCATCGAGTCGCCGAACAGCAGCCGCACCCAGCGGGCCGGTTCGGGGGTGGTGACGCCGGGGCCGCTGATGAAGACGGCGGGGGCGCGGCTGGCCTCGACCACGTCGGCGTGCCGGACCAGCGCGTAGTGGCCCCGGGCGGGGCGCCGGCCGGCGGCGGGGCGCTCGACGACGAACACCGGGCCCGGTAGGCGGCGGAGTTCGGCGAAGGCGGCGGCCCGCTCGGCCGCGGACAGCCGCCAGAAGCTCGGGTCGGCGAGGGCGACGGGGGCGGTCAGGGGATGCGCCGCGGTGGCCATGTCGGAGGGGCTCCTGTCCTGCTGGGTGCCCACATTTAGGGGATAGGGGAGGTGCGGTGTCAAACCGCAATGACCTTATGATTTAAGGCTTTTCTGGCATGGAGAGCGGGAGAGGGGGAGAAGGCGGGCACTCCGGGAACGGCTCGCCGGGCGGGCGGCCCGGAGGCGGGCGGGGCTCGCCAGGCGGGCGGGGCTCGACGGATGCGCGGGCTTGCCGGACGGGCGGGAGCCGAGACCGGGTCAGGTCCGGTGCCGGCACCGGGGGTCGGGTGCGCGGCCCGTACCGGCCTGGTGGGCGCCGGCGGCCGGGGCATAGTCTCACGGAGTGGAACCGGCCGATGACCGAGGGGGCGGCACGTCCGGGCCGTCGGAGGTGCGACGATGAGTGCCATCGTGTTGACCGACCGGATCCGCTCGCTGCGCGCCGTGGTCTTCGCCGCCCTGTGCGTGGCGTTGGCCGCCACGGCGCACGTCGCCATGGCCGGGCCCGGGGTGTCCGTACCGGCGCTGGTCGGCGCGTTCACCCTGGTGCTCCTGCCGACCTGGCTGCTGGCCGGGTCGCGGCGCGGGCCGGTCCTGATCGCCGCTTGGATGACGGCCGCCCAGTTCGGTCTGCACCGGCTGTTCGAGCGGGCCGGGTCCGGTGCGTCCGGTGCGACGGCGGGCCCCGACTGGGCCGGGCTGCTGCTCTGCAACCCGGACCGCGCGCCGGCCGGCCTCTCCCCCGCCGACCTGGCCCGGATGGCCGGGCTGGACCCGGACGCCGCCGTCGTCGGCGGGATCCCGCCGCTCGGCGGGGCGCACCACGCGGGCCACGGCACCGCCCTGACGGCGACCGCCCACCCGGCGGCCGGCCCCGGAGCGGCCTCGCACGCGGTGTCCGGCCACGGGATGTCCGGTCACGCGATGCCGGGCCACGACATGGCGGCCGGGATGTCCGCCGGCATGCTGGCCGCGCACCTGCTGGCCGCGCTCGCCTGCGCGCTGCTGCTGTGGCGCGGGGAGGCGGCGCTGAGCCGGCTCCCCGAACTGCTGGGCACGCTGGCGGCGGGGCTGCTGCCGCTGCTGGTCCTCGTGGTGCGGCCCGCGTACGAGCCGCCGGCCCTCCCCCGGTGTGCCGGGCGCCGCGCCCGGCGTCCCCGGCCCGCCCCGCTCTCGCACGTCCTGGTCCGGCGCGGTCCGCCCACCGCACTCGCGTACTGACGCGCCCGCCGGCGGCACCGCCGCGGTGGGCAGGTCGCCCCGCGTGTCAGCCCCCGGCCGTCGGCCGCGGGGCCCGACCCGCCGGGGCCCGGCGTCCGCGCGCCCGCACCGTCCGTACGGGCCCCACCGGCCCGTCACGACCGAGCCCGTAGGCCTGAGCCCGTCCGCGACGGGCTCCTCCGGACGGGCGGCGCGGTGACCCACCCGACCTCGGCGACGCCGTCCGTGACGGCGCCGCGTCCCGTCGCATCCCTCAGGACCCCTCATGCCCTGCCACGCCCTCCCGGCGCAGCCCGGTGAGCAGCCGCGCCGACCACTGCGCCGACGGCCCGTCGGCCCCGCCCGTTCCACCCGCCGCGCCGGATCCGTCCGGCCCGCCCAGTGCGCGCAGCCGCTCGGCGTCCGCGCGCCACTGCCGGCAGCCGCCGCAGCGCGCGAGGTGCGAGTCCAGCCGCCGCTCCGGCAGGCCGGCCGGTTCGCCGTCGAGGCGGGCGGACAGGGCGACACGGAACTCGGCGCATCTCATGCGCTTATCGTCCCGCACCCCGGCCCGGGCCGGGCCGTTCGGGTCTCCCGGACGGAGGCCCGCCACCGTGGATGACGAGCAGCTGACCGCCCTCGCCCTCACCGCAAGGGAGGGCCGCCCGGCCGACATCGAGGCCTTCGTCCGGGCCACCCAGCGCGATGTGTGGCGCTTCGTCGCCCATCTGACGGACGTGCAGTCCGCCGACGACCTCGCCCAGGAGACCTTCCTGCGCGCGCTGCGCGGGCTACCCGCCTTCGCCGGCCGCTCCTCCGCCCGCACCTGGCTGCTGTCCATCGCCCGCCGCACGGTGGTCGACCGCTACCGCAGCGCCGCCGCCCGTCCGCGCTGCGCCGCGCTGCCGGACTGGCAGGAGGCCGCCGAACGGCACGTCCAGCCGCCCTCGGCCGGCTTCGAGGACGGCATCGCGCTGACCGACCTGCTCGGCCGGGTGTCCGCCCAGCGCCGCGAGGCGTTCGTGCTCACCCAGGTCGTCGGGCTCAGCTACGCGGAGGCGGCCCAGGTCACCGGCTGCCCGATCGGCACCGTCCGCTCCCGGGTCGCCCGGGCCCGGGAGGAGCTGATAGGCCACCTCCGCGCGGCCGAGGCGGCGGCCGCCCCCGCCCTGGCCGCCGCCTGCTGAGGAGAATCCCCCAGGTGTTCGGGAACTCCCGCCCGCCCTGACCCGACTGCTGTGCCGGACGCCGCCGACCGGTGGCGTCCGGCACGGCACGGCCGCCGCGACGGCCGCGGCAGGCGGACGGGAGGACGGTTGATGACGGCCCCACAGGTGAGCCCACGGGCCACCCCACCGCCGACGCGGGACCGGTGGAGCCTGGTGATCGCGGCCGGGCTGCTCTCCTTCGTCGCCATGCTGGACATGAACGTGGTCAACCTGGCGCTGACCGACATCGCCCGCGACCTGGGAGTCTCCGCCGGGGCCGCCCAGTGGGCCGTCCTCGGGTACCAGCTGCCGGTGGTGGCCCTGCTGCTGCCCGCCGGACGCTGGCTGGACCAGGTCGGCACCCGTGCCGCCCTGCTGCTGGCGGTCGGCGGCTTCGCGCTCTGCGGCGTCCTCGCCGCGGCCGCGCCCTGGCTCGCCTGGCTGGTCGCCGCCCGGCTGGCCCAGGGCGCCTTCGGGGCCGTGCTGTTCGTGCTGATGCCGGTGCTGGCCGCGCGGTCCGTACGGCCGCAGGCCCGCGGACGGGCGATGAGCGTGCCCGCGACGCTGGGGCCGCTCGGCGCGGTCACCGGACCGGTGATCGGCGGGCTGCTGCTCGACCACGTCGGCTGGCGGGCGATCTTCCTCATCAAACTGCCGGTCTGCGCGGCCGCCTGCTGGATCGCCTGGCGCGACGCCCCGCGCGGCGGCCGGGCCCGTCTTCGGGCTCCCGACCGGGGCTCGCTCGCCGACGCCGCCCTGATCGGCTCCGCCGTGGCCGCCCTGCTGCTCGCACTCACCCTCTCCCCCGGCACGCCGGGCCTGCTGCTGCTCGCCCTGCCCGCCGTCCCGCTCGTCCTGCTCTGGACGAGACGGCCGGGCGGCCGGCCGGTGCTGGAGACGCTGCGGGCCTCGGGCACCGCCGGGGTGAACGCCTCGGTGCTCGCGCTCGCCGCCGGGTTCGCGGCGACCCAGTACCTGCTCGTCCAGCACCTGCGGGCCGGCGGCGTCAGCGCCACCACCACCGCGCTCACCATGCTCGCCTTCCCCCTCGGCATGGTGCTGGCCGGACGCCTCGGCGGGCGGCTCGCCGACCGCTGGGGCGCCGCGCCCACCGCGCTCACCGGGGCCGCGGTCACCGCGGTCGGCCTGCTGCTGCTCGTCCCCGTCGACCCCGACTGGTCGCCCGCCGGGATCGCCGCACGGCTCGCCCTGGCCGGCGCCGGGATGGGCCTCAACGGCGGGCCCACCCAGGCCGTGGTGATGACCGCCGCACCAGCCGACCGGCTGGCCACCGCCGGGTCGGCCGTCCAGCTGGCCCGCAGCCTCGGCTTCGCCACCGGCCCGGCGCTCGCCACCGCCGCCGTCACCGACCCCGGCGCCTCCGTCCGCCCCGGGCTCGTCCTCGCCGCGCTCGCCGCCTGCGTGGGCGTCGCCCTGCTGGCCCTGCACCACCGCACCACCCGTAACGCCCGCACCACCCGTAACGCCCGCACCGCCCGTACGGCCGGCGCCACCGGCGCCGCCGAGAGCCCGGAACCCACCACGAGGACGTCCGCATGACCGACACCACCGACCGGACCGGCCACGAGCGGGACACCGCCCGCTGCCCGTACGGCCACGGCGAACTCCCCGACCCCGTCCCGCTGTACGGCGCCGCCTACAAGAGCGACCCGTACCCGCTGTACGAGCGGATGCGCGCCGCCGGCCCCGTCCACCGGGTGCGCTTCCCCAGCGGGATAGCCGCCTGGCTGGTCACCGGCTACCGGGCCGCCCACGCCACCCTCAACGACCCCCGCCTCGGCAAGAACCACGCGCTGGGCAACGACGGCTGGCGCCGGCTGGCCTCGATCATGCCCGAGCCCCAGCACTCCCAGCTCCAGGTCCACCTGCTGCACCAGGACCCGCCCAAGCACACCGCCATGCGCCGGCTCGTCCTCGACGCCTTCGCGCCCCGCCGGGTGGAGTCACTGCGCCCCCGCTTCCAGGAGCTGGCCGACGCCCTGGTGGACGAGCTGCCGGAGAGCGGCGGCGCCGACCTGGTGGCCGGCTTCGCCGCGCACTACCCGTTCCGGGTGCTCGCCGAGGTCATCGGCCTGCCCGCCGACCTGGCCGCCCGCTTCGACCGGGACTGGGGCAAGGTCGTCCAGCCCGTCGGCCCGCAGGACCCCGGCCGCCCCGCGTACGAGGGCCGGCTGCGCGCCCTCCAGGGCTACATCGCCGACGTGGTCGCCCACAAGCGCGCCCACCACGACCCCGACGGGCCCGAGGTCGACCTGCTCGGCCGGCTGGTCGCGGCCCGCGACAGTGGCGAGCTGAGCCAGGAGGAGCTGGACTCGATGGTCTTCCAGCTGCTCGTCGCCGGGCAGGAGCCGGTCACCAACCAGATCACCACCATGCTGATCACCCTGCTGCGCCACCCCGGGCAGCTCGCCCGGCTGCGCGACGGCCTCACCGCCGACCCGGCCCTGCTGCCCCGGGCGATCGAGGAACTGCTGCGCCACGACGCCGCGTTCGAGCTCACCACCTGGCGCTTCTTCGCCGAGGACAGCGATCTGTTCGGCACCCGGATCCCGGCCGGCGACTCGGTGATCGTCTCGCTCTGCGCCGCCAACCGCGACCCGGAGCAGTTCCCGGACGCCGACGCGCTCGACTTCGACCGCACCCCCAACGCCCACCTCGCCTTCAGCCACGGCATCCACTACTGCCCGGGCGCCGCGCTGGCCCGCGCCGAACTCCAGATCGCGATCGCCACCCTGCTCACCCGGCTGCCGGGCCTGCGACCGGCCTACGCGGACGGCGCCGCGGACGCGGGCGGCACCCAGGACGCGGACGGCGGGCCCGACCCGCTCACCTGGATCCCGGCCGTCCTCGCCCGCGGGGTCAACCGGCTGCCGGTGGCGTACGACCGACGCGTCTGACCCGGCCCACCCGGCCCCCGCCCCCAACCCCCGCTCGCCCCGCCGCCCGCCGCCCGGCGGCCGGCCCACCCGTGCCGGAACCGCCAGGGCGCGGCCGCGCCTGCCCGAAGACCCCTGACGACCGTTCCGTGGAGGACCCCGTCATGCCGTACGCCGGCACCGTCACCACCACCGCCGCCCCCGTCGACCCCGCCGAGGTCGACCGGATCTGCACCGAGATCCTCGCCCTGCTGCTGCCGCACCGCCGCGCCTCCGACCCCGGGACACCCGTCTCCCCGGCCGACTTCCCGCTCCAGCTGGCCCGGTTGGCCGACTTCGTCCGGGCCGGCGAGCCGGTGCTGTTCACCCTGCCCGGATTCCCCTGCAAATCGCCCAACCCCGCCAAGGTGCTCGGCCACCTGCCCGACGAGGGCGAGCGGCTCTCGCTCACCTTCCTGGACGGGCTCTGCGCGGCCATCGGCGAGGTCCACCGCCCCGGCGCCCGGATCCTGATCTGCTCCGACGGGCACATCTTCGGCGACCTGATCCACGTGCCCGACGACCACATCGACGCGTACTCCGACGCGCTGGCCGCGATGATCGCGCGCGAGGGCCTGCACCGGCTCGACACCTTCGACCTGCGGGCCGTCCTCGGCGACCTGCCGTACGACGAGAAGCGCGCCCGGGTGCACGCCCGGTACGCGCCCGGCCGCGAGCGGCTGCGCGAGCAGGTCCGCACGGACGAGGAGACGCTGCGGCTCTACCGCGGCATCACCCGCTTCCTGACCGACGACACCACCGGCTTCACCGGCACCCGCTCCGCACTGCAGCGGGACTGCCGCGAACGCGCGTACGCGGTCATCCAGCGCAGCCGGGCCTGGGGCGACCTGATCGCCGAGCACCACCCGCGCGCGTTCCGGCTCTCCATCCACCCGCAGCCGGCCGGCGCCGCCAAGTTCGGCATCCGGCTGCTGGAGGCCCGGGACGCCTGGACCACCCCGTGGCACTCCTCGGTGCTCCACCGGCCGGACGGGCGCTGGGAGTTGCTGCGCAGCGAGGAGGCCGCGAAGCTGGGCCGCCCGGTGCTGCGCGACGGGCGGCCCAGCCACTACGAGGCCGGCTGATCCTCGGGAACCCTCCGTCCGGGCCCGGCGGGCGTGCGGTGGTCGAAGGCGATCAACGGATCGCCGGTCAGCGGGTGTTCGACCACCGCCGCCCGCACCCCGAACACCTCGGCCAGCAGCTCCGGGGTCAGCACCTCGCGCGGCGTGCCCGAGGCGACCAGGGTGCCCCGGTGCAGGACGTGCAGCCGGTCGCAGACCGAGGCGGCGGCGTTCAGGTCGTGCAGCGCGACCAGCGTGGTGCGGCGCTGCTCGCGCAGCAGGGCGAGCAGCTCCACCTGGTGCCGCACGTCGAGGTGGTTGGTGGGCTCGTCCAGCACCAGCACGTCCGGCTGCTGGGCCAACGCCCTGGCCAGCAGCACGCGCTGGCGCTCGCCGCCGGACAGCTGGGCGAACCGGCGGCCGGCCGCCCCGGTCATGCCGACCCGGCGCAGCGCCTCGGCGACCAGCCGGTGGTCCTGCGCGTCGTCGGCGGCGAAGGCCCGCTTGTACGGGGTGCGGCCCATCGCCACCACCTCGCGGACCGTCAGCTCGAAGTCACCGCCCCGCTCCTGCGGCAGCGCCGCGATGTGCCGGGCGGACTGCGCGGCGGACAGTGCGCCGAGCTCCCGCCCGGCCAGCAGCACCCGGCCGGCGCTGGGCCGCAGATGGCGGTAGACCGTACACAGCAGGCTGGACTTGCCGCTGCCGTTCGGGCCCACCAGGCCGGCGATCTCGCCCTCCTCGGCGACCAGGGTGGCCCCCGCGACCACGGTCCGTCCGGCGAGGGCGACGCTCAGGTCCTCGACCGCGATCCTCAATTCCGCTCCAGTCGTCGGTCCAGCAGGTAGAGCAGGGTGGGCGCACCGAGCAGCGAGGTGACCACGCCGACCGGCAGTTCCTGGGTGTCCAGCGCGGTCCGGGCCACCGTGTCGACCACCACCAGCAGCACGGCCCCGGTCAGCGCGGACAGCGGCAGCAGCCGGCGGTGGTCACCGCCGACCAGCAGCCGGCACACGTGCGGCACCATCAGCCCGACGAACCCGATCGCCCCCGAGACGGCGACCAGCACGCCGGTCAGCACGCTGGTGACGACGAAGAGTTCACGGCGCAGCCGGCCGACGTCCACGCCCAGCCCGGCCGCCGTCTCGTCCCCCATCAGCAGGGCGTTCAGTCCGCGCGCCCGGGCCTGCAGGGCGGCCAGGCCGAGCGCCACCACCACGGCGGGCACGACCAGTTGGCCCCAGACCGCGCCGCCGAGGCTGCCCATCAGCCAGAACAGCACCCCCCGGGTCTGCTGCTCGTCGTCGGTCTGCAGCACCAGATAGCTGGTGAAGCCGGCCAGGAACTGCCCGATGCCGATGCCCGCCAGCACCAGGCGCAGCGGGGAGAAGCCGCCGCCGCGCCGGGCCAGCAGCCAGACCAGCGAGAACGCGGCCAGCGCCCCGGCGAACGCGGCCGCCGAGACGCTCAGCCCGATCGCGTCCCCCGCCCCCAGACCGAGGCCGGCGCCCAGCACGATCAGCGCGACCGCGCCCAGCGAGGCGCCCGAGGAGATGCCCAGCAGGTACGGATCGGCCAGCGGATTGCGCACCAGCGCCTGCACGGCGGTGCCCACCAGTCCGAGGCCGGCGCCCACCAGGGCCGCCAGCAGGGCACGCGGGACACGCAGTTGCCAGACGATGAGGTCCCGGGTGCCCGGTTCGGGCGCCCGCCCGGTGAGCCGCCGGGCGACCACCGACCAGACCTCGCCGGGCGGGATGTCCACCGAGCCCAGCGAGACGGCGGCGGTGAGGGCGAGGACCAGCGCCACCGTGAGCGCGGCGGCCAACGGCCCGGCCCGCAGGGTGCGTTCCCCGCGGGCCGGGCCGTCGGCGGCGGCCGGGCCGTCGGCAGCGTCGCCGGCCGTACGGTCGGACAGCGTCGGGGCCACCGGCTACCCTGCCTTCCGGACGAGCGCCGGGTGGACCGTCTCCGCGATCTGCCGGACGGTGTCGGCGTTGCGCACCCCGGCGATGGTGGTCACCTCGGAGCCGATCCGCAGGAACCTGCCCTCCTTGACCGCCTTGAGCCCCTGGGTGGCCGGGAACTCGCGCAGGAACCGCTCGGCCTCGTCGAAGGCCTTGCGGTTGGCCTCCTCGCTGCCCTTGTTGCGCACCCCGAGCTGGATCCAGTCCGGGTTCTTCGCGACCACGTCCTCCCAGGAGACCTGCTTGAAGTCGGCGTCGCAGTCGGCGAAGACGTTGCGCGCGCCGCCCAGGGTGATCACCGCGTTGGCGACCTGCCGGCCGCAGACCGCCACCGGCTGCTTGGTGCCGGCGTCGAAGTCGAAGAAGAAGTAGCCGGGCCGGTGGTCGGCCGGGACGGCGGCCAGCGCGGTGGTCACCTCACCGGTCCGCGTACGCATCGCCGCGACCAGCTCGTCCGCGCGGGCCGAGGTGCCGGTGACCGCGCCGAGCCGCTTGAGGTCGGTCTCGACCTGGGCCAGGTCGGTCCGCGGCCCCTTCGCCGCCTGCGGGGTGCCGGCGCACGCCGTGGACAGCAGGAACACGTGCTTGATCCCGGCCGCCGAGAACTCCTCCTCGCTCGGCCCCGTCCCCGCGCCGCCCATCATGGTCATCGCGCCGAAGGTGTCCACGTACAGGTCCGCGCCGGAACCCAGCAGCTTCTCCTTGGCTATCACCTTGTCGCCCAGCACCGGCACCTTCGCCGCCTGCTCGGCCAGCGGCGCCGGCAGCGCCCCCTTGCCCGGCGGGAAGCCCGTCCCGATCACCCGGTCACCCGCGCCCAGCTGGAGCAGCATCTCCAGGCTCGCCGCGTTGCTGGTGACGATCCGGCGCGGGGCCTGGGTGAAGGTGGTCTCCTTGCCCATGCAGTCGGCCACCTTGACCGGGAAGCCGGCGGCTCCGCCGGTCGACTCGGCCTTCAGGTCACCACCGGTGCCTGAACTCCCGCAGGCCGTGGCAAACAGGGCGACGGCGACGGCCGCGGCGACGGGACCGCACAGCACGCGAGGGCGCATGACAACTCTCCTGGTGAACGGGGCTCGCACGGGCCCGCCGCTGCGGACCCGGACCAGTTGGTCGGACGCGAGCGCGGCCCGGTTCCCGCAACTTCGCGGGGACGGCTACCGTGGCCGGGTGGCTCACCTCGACGACCTCGGCCTCGCCGTCCCCGCACCCCGTCCCGTACGGCGGGTGGTCTCCCTCGTCCCCTCGCTGACCGAGGCCCTCGCGGCCACCGCTCCCGGCCTGCTGGTCGGCGCCACCGACTGGTGCACCCACCCGGCCGGCCTCGCCGTCACCCGCGTCGGCGGCACCAAGAACCCCGACGTCGCCCGGATCGCCGCGCTCGCCCCCGACCTGGTCCTCGCCAACGCCGAGGAGAACCGGGCCCCCGACCTCACCGCCCTGCGCGAGGCCGGACTCCCCGTCTGGGTCACCGACATCCGCACCCTCCCGCAGGCCCTGACCTCCCTGCACCGGATGCTCACCCTCGCCTGCGGCCTCCCCCGCCCCGCCTGGCTCGACGACGCCGCGGCCGTCTGGCAGGACATCCGCCCGGCCGGCCCGCCGGTCCGCGCGATCGTCCCGATCTGGCGCCGCCCGTGGATGGTCCTCGGCGGCGACACCTTCGCCGGCGACCTGCTCACCCGCCTCGGCGTCACCCTCGTCCACGCCGAGCACCCCGAGCGCTACCCCGCCATCCCCCTCCCCGACCTCCTGGCCGAGACCCCCGACCTGGTGATCCTCCCCGACGAGCCCTACCGCTTCACCGCCGACGACGGCCCCGAAGCCTTCCCCGGCACCCCCACCGCCCTGGTGAGCGGCCGGCACCTCACCTGGTACGGCCCGTCACTGACGGAGGCGGCCCGGGTGCTGACGGCTCAGCTGGGGACGCGGTCGGCGTGATTCCGGCTGTGGGACGCCCTGTTGGGGCCGGAGGGGCGGCGGATTCGGGCACCCGTTCACGGGGCGGGATCCGGCTCGTCGTACGATGACCGCTCCCTACCGGACCGTCCGGTAGCGAACGGGGGGTTCCGATCGTATGCGGGTGAGTACTTCGCGACGGGCGATGGTCGCGGTCTCGGTGGCGGCCGTGTCCGGTGCACTGTTGACGGGTTGCGGGAGCAAGGGCGGGGACGACAGGACCGAGAAGGCCAGGGCGTCCGTCACCGCGAGCGCCACCGCGTCGGAGGCCACCAGCGCCCCGGCGTCCCCGAGCCCCGGCACCGACCCCTCGGCGAGCGCGAGCCCCACCACCGACCCCAGCGCGAGCAAGTCGGCCAAGCCCAGTGCGACGCCCACCTCCGCGAAGCCGAGCGCCACCGTCGCCGGCGGCACCAAGCCGACCGCCGGCACCGGCACCCCCAAGGTGGGCACGCCGGTCGTCGCCGCACCCGTACCGACGGCCAAGCCCGGCCCGGTGGCCCCGCCGCCCCCGCCCGCCCCCGCCGTCCCGCACACCCCGCCGCTGCAGAGCAGCTGCAAGCCCAGCTACCCGCGGCCGAACGAGCCCAAGGACGCGGTCTCCTCGGCCCTCGTCTCCGCCGCCGGCCAGGCCCGCACCCTCAAGCTCAGCAACGGCGGCACCGACAACCTGCCCGCCCTGCCCGTCAACCTGGTCAAGGCGATCGCCTGGCAGGAGAGCGGCTGGCAGTCCGGCATCCTGGCCTGCGACGGCGGCATCGGCACCATGCAGGTCATGCCCAACACGGTCAGCTGGATGAACGGCAAGTACGGCACCAACTCCGACCCGAACACCCTGGCCGGCAACGTCCAGCTCGGCACCCAGCTGCTGGACTGGCTGGTCGCCTACTACGGAGACTCCTGCTTCGGCGGCACGTACGACCTCGGCCCCGACGCCTCCGGGAAGACCCCGCTGCTCGACCTGGTCATCGCCGCGTACAACGCCGGCGCCGGCAAGGTCCACTACACCACCGTCACCGACCCGGCCACCGGCGTCACCACCGGCAGCCTGGAGATCCCCAACCCCTCATACGTGGCCAACGTCAAGGCGCTGATGAGCAGCCAGCCCTGGACGAAGGCCTGAGCGACCGAAGGCCGCGGGCCCGGCGGATGCACATCGCATCCACCGGGCCCGCAGCCTTCCGTACAGCCCCGACGGGCCTCGTTCAGCTCCGGGCGGCGGTCACGGCGGCGCCCAGCGCCTCCTTGATCCGCGGACCGAGCCGGGCGAAGCCGAGCTCCTTCATCGCGGCCCGCAGCAGCTCCTCCTCGCTCCGGGTCTCCCCGTCGCCGTCCACCCAGCGGACCACCGCGAGCAGCTCCTCGGCGGAGTAGGCGGTCACCGGGCGGCCGGGCGTGAAGTCCGGCTTCGCGGGACGGCCCTCGGCGGCGGGGGCGGCGGGCTCGGCGGCGGGGGCGGGCTCCTCGACGACCTCGGCCACAGGCTCCGGCTCGGCCTCGACCTCGACCTCGGCGACCGGCTCCTCGACGACCTCCACCACGGCCTCGGGCTCGGCCACCTCGACCTCGGCCTCGGCGACCGGCTCCTCAACGACCTCGACCGCAGCGGCGACCTCGGCAGCAGGCTCCTCGGTGGGCTCGGCAGCGGGCTCCTCGACCTCAACGGCAGGGGCGGCCTCGGCAGCGGGCTCCTCAACCGGCGCGGCCTCGGCAGCAGGCGCGTCCTCAGCCTCGACCTCGGCGGCAGGCTCCTCGGCATGCTCAGCCACGGGCTCCGACTCGACCTCAGCAGCCGGCTCCTCGGTGGGCTCGGCCTCGGTCACGGGCTCGACCTCAGCGGCAGCCACGTCCTCAACCTCGGCCGCCGACTCCTCGACGACCTCGGCAGCGGGCTCCTCCACCTCAACGGCAGCGGCGACCTCGGCAGCAAGCTCCTCAACCGGCTCGGCCTCAGCAGCAGGCGCGTCCTCAGCCTCGACCTCGGCGACCTCGGCCTCAGCCTCGACCTCGACCTCGACGGCAGGGGCGACCTCCGCAGCGGGCTCCTCGACCGACTCGGTCTCGACCTCGGCCTCGGCCTCGGCCTCGGCGGCAGGCTCCTCGACGACCTCCACCACGGCCTCGGGCTCGGCCACCTCGATCTCGGCGACCGGCTCCTCGGCGACCTCAGCCTCGACCTCGACCGCAGCGGCGACCTCGGCAGCAGGCTCCTCGGTGGGCTCGGCCTCGGCCTCGGTCACGGGCGCGACCTCGGCGGCAGCCACGTCCTCAACCTCAGCCGCCGGCTCCTCGGCGATCTCGTCCGCCGACTCCTCGGCGGCGACGAGGTCGTCGGCGGCGGGGGACGGGGCCGGGAGGGTCACGGTGGTGGTCGGCTCGGTGGTCGGGGCCTCCGCCTCCTCGGCGGTGTCGGCCTCCGCGGCCTCCGCGAGCTCCTCCGTCTCCGCAGCCGCCGGCTCCACCTCGGCCGGGGCCGTGGCGAGCCCGTCGCGCTGGCCGCCGGCGAGGGCCTGGCGGGCGGCGTCGGGGTCGACGGCGCCGGTGTGGCGCTGGTAGGCGGCCTCGGCGGCGCGGCGGTCGGCGCGGGCCTCGGCGAGTTCGGTGAGGAGGTCGGTCAGGCCGGCCTCCTCGAGGGTGGTCCGCAGGGTGCGGATGGTGGGGAGGCGGTAGAGGGTGCCCTCGTCGGCGGCGAGCCGTTCGACGAGGTCGGCGAGCTCCGCGAAGGGCAGCGCGTCCAGGTCGTGCTCGGGGAGCAGACGGGCGAGCTCGCGCAGGCCGGTGTTGATGGCCTCGAAGGCCTGGGCGGTGCGCTCGACGAGGTCGCCGTCGGCGGGCGCGACGGGCAGGGTGCCCTCGGGGGCGAGGACGGCCCAGGCGCGGCGCTCGATCTCGGCGGAGACCAGGGCCTCGTGCAGCTCCTCGGGACGGGCCTTGCGGCCGCCGACGACGAGGGCGGCGGCCTGCTTGCGCAGGGCGCGGCCACGCAGGAAGCCGACCTTGACGCCGCGCTCGCGGCGCCAGGCGCGGTCGGCGGTGGCGGCGGCGAGGGCGTCGAGGTCGGTGTCATACGCGGCGCCGACGAGGGTGGTGGAGGTCCGGTGGACGCGCTGGAGGAGTTCGACGAGCAGGGCGGCCTTGGCGACCGTGTCCGGCTCGGCCACCTTGGCGTCGGCGGCGAGGGCGGCGACGGCCTCCCAGACCTGCTGGAGGTCGCGTCCGCGCAGTTCGGCGAGGGCGGTGGAGGCGGCGCGGGCGTCCTCGGGGGTGGCGACGGTGTCGACGGCGGCGTACCAGGCGTGGCTCTCGGCGGTGAGCGTGAAGGCGCCGAGCTCGGCGTAGCGGCCGAGGTCGTCCCGGAGGTCGGTCGTGTTCGCACCCTCCCGGCCGGTGGCCTGGTCCGGGTCCGTGGCGTCGGCTGCGTCGGCGTTGCGCGAGTGAAGCACTGTCATGTGAGGTCCGGTTCTGGGCGTCTGCGGCGGGGCTGGCGGCGAGGGGAGGCGGACCGGCTGCGTGCTCGGCCCCGGCGGGTGGGGCGGGTGGCTCGCGGTCGGGCTGCCGGTGTGGAGGCCCAGAATACGGGTGCCCGTTCGAGCCTTGCACGCACCCACCGGCTGACGGACGCGGTGTGGCGTGCCACACCGCCCGCCCGGCCGCTACTCGGGAGGGCCGGACGGGTGATCGGGGCCGGGGCCGGACGGGTGATCGGGCTCGTGACCGGCCGGATCGCCGAAGGCGTGGTGCCGGCGGCGGGGCGGGTGGGCGTCCGGGCGGCGGAGCGGGACGGCCCGGGCGGGCCGGCCGAGCGGGGGGCGCAGGCCGGAGCGGGCGAGGCCGTCGAGGCTGACGGGCGCGAGGTACTCGTACAGAGCGGTGCGGTGCCACCAGGCGCCGGTCGCGCGCAGTTCGCGCCGGTCGGTGTAGCGGTAGTGGTGGAGCACCGCCCGGACGTGGGTCGGCGGGGCGTCGGGGAAGGGGTTGTGGCGCAGGAGGCGCAGGGTGTCGCGGTCGTTGACCAGCAGGCGGGTCATGAAGGGCAGGAACCAGGGGCGGGCGTAGGCGGGTGAGATCGCCGCGAACCACATCAGCCAGTCGAGCCGCAGGTGGTAGGGGGCGTACTGGCGGGGCATCCGGCGGACGTCGCCGGGTTTGCCCTTGAAGCCGTACTCGCGCCAGACGGTGTGGCGGGTGACGACGGACTCGTCGGTGCCCTCGACGACGATCTCCTGGCGGAGGCGGTTGATGCTGCCGAAGGCGCCGTAGGTGTTGACGAGGTGGATGCGGTTGAAGGAGCGGTTCATGATCTGGCGGCGGGAGACCATGTTGGCGACCGGCCAGTAGCTGAGGACGGCGATGGCGGCGGTGAGCGCGAGCACCAGGGCCTCGAACCAGACCGGGGTGGGGCCGTACGCGGGCGGTTCGGGGTGCAGGCCGAGCCGGGCGGGGTCGACGGCGGCGAGGGCCAGGGTGATGGTGAGCCAGTTGAGCCAGGCGAAGTTGCCGGAGGCGACCAGCCAGAGCTGGGTGACCACGATGACGCAGGCCGCGTAGGTGGCGACCGGCTGCGGGAGGAAGAGGCAGAGCGGGACGCCGAGCTGGGTGACGTGGTTGGCGCCGGCCTCGACGCGGTGCAGCGGGTCGGGCAGGTGGTGGAAGAACCAGCTGAGCGGGCCGGGCATCGGCTGGGTCTCGTGGTGGTAGCGCAGGCAGGTCAGGTCGCGCCAGCAGCTGTCACCGCGGAGCTTGATCAGGCCGGCGCCGAACTCGACCCGGAAGACCAGCCAGCGCAGCAGCCAGAGCACCAGGACGGGCGGGGCGGTGTCGTCGTTGCCGAGGAAGGCGGCCAGGAAGCCGGCCTCCAGGAGCAGGGATTCCCACCCGAAGGAGTACCAGGTCTGCCCGACGTTGACGATGGAGAGGTAGAGCGCCCAGAGGAGGGCCCACATCAGCAGGGAGGCCCACAGGGGTACGGCGTCGGCTGCTCCGGCGAGGACGGCGGCGGAGAGCGCGGCGCCGGTCCAGCAGACGGCGGCGAAGAAGCGGTCCGAGTAGTGCAGGTGGAAGAGGCCGGGTGCCTGCCGGAACGGGACCCGGGCGGTGAAACGGGGCACCGGCAGCATGCCGTCCGCGCCGATCAGGGCCCGGAACTGGGCGACGGCGGCGAGGAAGCCGATGAGGTAGAGGCCGGCCAGCATCCGTTGGACGAGCAGCCTGCTCAGCCAGTACTCGGGCGCCGCGAACCACTCCATGCGGCCCATGCCTACCACCGGGGGCGGCCGGTTCGGGCCGGGCTCGGGCGCCGGGGCCGCCGGTTCCACCCGTACGGCAGTCGCACCGTAGGGCTGTCGCGGCGGGCGGGGCGGGCGGGCGGGACGGGCGGGCCGCAGCGGGCGGGGCCCGACGGCACGGTGGCGGGGAGCCTCTCCTCGGGGGTGAGAGGCTCCCCGCCACGGTGTGGTCGGGTCGGCCGGTCCGGGTGCTCACCCGGGCAGGACGAGTCCGTTCTCGCCGGCGGAGGTGAGTCCGGGGCGGCCGGGGGCGCCGGGGCCGGTGACACCGGGGGCGGTGCCGTTCTGCTGGAGGCGGTCGACGAGCAGGGCGGCGAGGGTGCCCAGCTCCTCCTCGGTACGGGACTGCGCGGTGACGTCCATGCCGACGGTGAGGACGCCGTTGACCTGGCCGGTACGGGCGGTGCGCAGCGGGGTGCAGGTGAAGCTGAAGATCTGCTGGAGGCGCTGGGCGTCCGGCCGGGGGGACTGGATGCGGACGTCGTTGAGGACGGTGGCCCGTCCGGTGTGGAAGGCCTCGGCGACCGCCTGCTGGAGGCCGGCCGCGCCGAGCTGCGGGTAGGCCTGGGACACCGAGCCGTACGCGGCCGGGGCGCCGAAGGTCTCGGCGTGCTGGGCGTTGGCGTAGCGGATCTCGTGGCCGGGGCCGTCGGTGAGGATGATCGGGAACGGGGAGCCGTCGAAGGCCGCGAACATCTCCTGCTGCTGGGCGAGCAGGTTGTCGCGCAGCCGGATCTCGGAGAGCAGGGCCTCGGCGAGGTGCTGGATGTCGCGCAGGCGCTCGCGGCCCCACTGGCGGGGTTCGCGGTCGAGGACGCAGACGGTGCCGATGACGGTGTTGGTGTCGTCGACCAGCGGGGCGCCGAGGTAGGCGCGGACGCCGAGCTCGTCGACGATCGGGTTACCGGCGAACCGGGGGTAGGCGAGGATGTCGTCCAGCGCGAGGGGGGAGCGCTGGGCGACCACGTGGGGGCAGAAGCCGTGGCTCATCGGCATCTGACGGGTGGGCAGGTCGAAGGCGATGCCCCGGTCGGCCCAGGAGGTGCCGTTCTCGGGGGCGGCCGCTTCGGCCAAGGTTGGCGGAATATAGAGCCCCCGGAACATCTGGCGCTCGTCGTTGATGAAGTTGACCATCGCGATGGGGGCGCGCGTGATGCTGGCGGCGAGGTGCGCGAAGCGGTCGAAGGCCTCGTCCGCCGCGGGTTCGTTGAGACCCAGGCTTCGCAGCCTGCGGGCCCGCTCGGACTCGCCGGCGGCACCCGGGAACTGGCCGTGAGTGCTCATCACATCAGTCATGGCGCACATGTAATCAGACATCCCGCACGCAGCGCGCTTCCGGTTCGGACACATGCGCCCGCCCAGCGACATGTCCGAGGTCAGTCAAACCTCGACGTGAACAAGCGCTTGGACGGCCGCCGGGCGCGGGCGAAGATCATTTCCCAAAACGATCGGCTTCAATCCTCAATCGTTCGTTTCCGGTCATTCCAAGATCAACTCTGGAGCAAGGCCGATCTGCATATGACAATGAATCAGCCGAACTGACGGGTAGTCATCATCCCGAGCAACGACTGCCCGCACTTCCGCGTGCACCGAGCTGCAATGGCGCAGCCGGCCGCCTCCCCCACCCCCTCAGTCGGCGGTCGGCGCGGAACGGCGCGTAAGGACGGAGGCACAAAAAATACTGAGAGGACTTCAGGGCAATGGCAATGGACTACTTCACCGACGAACGGCACGAAGAACTGCGGGCCGAGGTACGGGAGTTCGCTGAGAAGGAGGTCCGCCCGCAGGTCGCCCGCATGGAGGCCGACCGCGAGGTGGAGTTCGAGCTCTCCCGTGAGATCGCCCGCAGGGGCTGGATCGGTGTCACCATTCCGAAGGAGTTCGGGGGTCTCGGTCTCGGGCACCTGGCCAAGACCATCATCGTCGAGGAGCTGGCCCGCGTGAGCGGTGCCATGGGTGCGATGGCGCAGGCCTCGCAGCTCGGCGTCGCCAAGGTCGTGCACTTCGGGTCGGACGCCCAGCGCAAGCAGTGGCTGCCGCTGTTCGCCTCCGGCGAGTCGCTGCCGACCATCGCGGTGACCGAGCCGGAGTCGGGCGGCCACGTGCTGGGCATGTCCGGCACCGCGCGGCGCGAGGGCGACGAGTACGTGCTCAACGGCCGCAAGTGGTACGTGGGCAACTCGCACATCGGCGACGTGCACGGCGTGGTCTTCCGCACCGGGCCGGGCAGCAAGGGTCTCTCCGCGTTCCTGGTGGAGAGCGACCGGCCGGGCTTCCGCGCCGGTGACGCGGGCTCGCAGATGGGCCTGCACGGCTTCAGCTTCGGCGAGATCATCTTCGAGGACTGTCGCATCCCGGCCGCCAACCGGCTGGGCGAGGAGAGCCAGGGCCTGGACGTCGCCTACTCCTCCAGCACGCTCTACGGCCGGCTGAACCTGGCCGCGGTCGCGCTGGGCGTGCACGTGGCGATCGTCGAGGACACCGTGCGCTTCGCCGAGGAGCGCGTGCTGTACGGCAAGCCGATCAACCAGCTGCCGAACATCGGGCTCAAGCTCGGTGAGATGCAGTCCCGGCTGATGACCGCCAAGCTCGCCGCGTACCACGCGTCGCACCTGCTGGACAACGGCCAGCCCTGCGACGCCGAGCTGATGAACGCCAAACTCATCAACACCGAGTACGCACTGGACTCGGCCCGCAACGCGATGGAGATCCACGCCGCGCGAGGCACCCAGGCCGAGTTCAACATCGAGCGCTACCTGCGTGACGCGGCCTGCATCTACCCGCCGGCCGGCACCTCCGACGTCCAGCGGCTGCGGCTGGGCCAGTACGCGTCCGGCGCGTACGGCAAGCAGTGGTCGGCCGAGCTCTCGGCCGAGGCCAGCTGGGCGTGGACCGAGCTGAACGGCGGCGCCACCCCGGCGCTGGCGGGCTGAACACGCTGATCATCGAGCACGTCCCGCGCACCCGCGGGTGATCGTTCCGTCGCACTGTCCGGTGTACCGTGCGGCGGAACGGGGGGTACCGACCCGTGCGGCGGACCCGCGCCACTCCCCTCGGCGCGGACCGTCGCCCGGACGGACCCGCGGGTCGGCGATCCCGTTGGGGAGCCGATCGCCGAAGCGTTCCGGACCCTCGGGTCAGCAGAAGTTGAAGTGACCCTGACGGCCTTCCGAGGACTGGACCACTGGTCCTCGGAAGGCCGTCGGCGCGTTCCGGACCTGCGGGTTTCAATCGGACACAGCGTCACCTTCCGGGCCCCTACCACGCCATCACCCGTTCACATATCGTCAGTTGATGTTGCGATAAGGGCACCCTGGGCTGGTAGCGTGCCTGCAGTCGGCGGCCGTGCTGCACGCGTCCGGGTGATGACGTTCCGTCACCATTCCTGGCACCCCCGGCCGTGGCGCCCCGAAGCTCCGGCCGGACCGCACACGGGCGACCCCGCCGCTCGGCCCTGCAACAAGGAATCAGATGCCAGGCATATCGGCCCCCCGCACGGGCCACCGCGCCGGCCGGTCCGGCTCCCTCCGCAGCTCGCTCCTCCTCCTCGTCCTGGTCCCGTGTCTGGGACTGGCCGCGGCCTGGGGCTACGCCGCCGTGCTGCTGCACGACGCCGGAGACCGTACGGCCCTGGTGGCCGGCAGCGTCGTCGTGGCGGTGGTGCTGCTCTGGAGCCTGCTGAGCGGTGCGCGGCTCGCCCGGTCGCTGGGCGCCCGGCTCGCCGACCTGCGCTCCGACACCCTCGCCGTCGCCCAGCGCGAGATCCCCGAGGTGGTCGGACGGCTGCACGGCGGCGAGAGCGTCCCCACCCCGCCCGCCTGGGTGCCCTCCCGGCGCGGCGGCGACGAGCTCCAGCAGGCCGCCGACGGCCTCGGGGCCGTACGGCAGGCCGCGGTGGCCGCGATCATCCACCAGGCACAGGGCCGCGAGGGCACCAAGAAGGTGTTCCTCAACATCGCCCGCCGCACCCAGATCCTGATCCACCGGCAGATCAGCATGCTCGACGCGCTGGAGCGCGAGCACGAGGAACCCGAGCTGCTGCGCGAGCTGTTCGCCGTCGACCACCTCGCCACCCGGATGCGGCGCAACGCCGAGAACCTGGTCATCCTCGGCGGCGCACTGCCCGCCCGGCGCTGGCGCAACGCCGTGCCGATGGTCAACGTGCTGCGCAGCGCGGTCTCGGAGACCGAGAACTACGCGCGGGTCGTCGTCCAGGGCGTGCCGCGCGCCTCGCTCAGCGGGCAGGCCGTCGCCGACGTGATCCACCTGGTCGCCGAGCTGATCGAGAACGGCACCACCTTCTCGCCGCCGTACACCCAGGTGCAGGTCTCCGCGCAGGAGGTCCCCAAGGGCCTGGCCGTCGAGGTCGAGGACCGCGGCCTGGGCATGGGCGAGGAGGAGTACGAGCGCCTCAACGACTACCTCGCCAACCCGCCCGAGCTGGACGTCTCCGCGCTCGGCGACGACCTGCGGCTCGGCCTGTTCGTGGTCGCCCGGCTCGCCGCCCGGCACGACATCCAGGTCACCCTGCGGCCCTCCCCGTACGGCGGGACTCGGGCCGTGGTGCTCGTCCCCTCGGTGCTGCTGGAGCAGCCCGACCAGCCGGCGTCCGTCCCGGGCCTGCCCTCCGGCGCCCGGGTCACCCGGATGCCGGTGGGCGACGGGAGCGGCGCGGGCGAGGAGTCCGGTACGGGCCAGGGCGGGCTCGACGGCGGGATCGACGAGGAGCTGGCGGGCGCGCTCGCCGGCGTGCTGGGCGGGCTGCTCGGACAGCCGTCCTCCGGCGGCGCCCCGGGTGCCCCGGCGGGGCCGTTCGGCCGGACGCCCGACTTCGGGAAGGCGCCGGAGTTCGGCGGGGCCCGTGAGTTCGGCGGGGCGAGTGAGTTCGGCGAGTCTCCGGCCTTCGGCGGGCCCTCGGAGTTCGGCCAGGAGCGGGAGTTCGGCGGGGCGTCGGAGTTCGGCGAGGTCGCGGACGAGGTGATCGTCGGCGAACTGCTCAACGAAGGGCCGCGGTTCGGACCCCCGGTGATCGACGGCAACCCCGTCGGCCCCGGTGTCCGGGCCGGCGGCGGGCTGCCGGTGGGCGCGGAGATCCCCGGGCTGCCGGGCGCCGTGGTGGTGCCCAGGCCCGCGCTGCCGCAGCCGTACGAGGTCCCCGGGCTGACCGCGCCCGTCGCGGCGCAGGCACAGCCGGCGTCCGCGGCCCTGCCCGTGCCGACGGTGTCCGCGCCGCCTGCGTCCGTGCCGGCGGTGTCCGCGCCGATGGCGGACGTGCCGATGGCGGACGGTGACCCGGCCGCCGGGCGGGGTGGGCCGGACGAGCCGGGCGGCCAGGAGCGGCCCGTGCACGAGCGGGCCCGGGAGGAGCAGCACCTGGACCACGGCCCGGACGGCGAGCTGCGCACCCCGCGCGTACTGCCCCAGCGGGTGCGCAACGCCAGCCTCGCCGAGCAGCTGCGGGAGGCCAACGCCCCCGGCGGTGCCGGGGCCCACGGCACGCCCCCGCACCGCAGCCCTTCGCTCGGGACCCCGCCGAGCGGCTCCTCCTTCGGTGTGCCCTCGCCGGGCACGCCCTCGCGCGGCACGCCGCTCCCCGGCGCGGCCGACGACGAGCTCTCCCCCCAGCGTTCGCGCGCCACCATGGCCGCCATCCAGCGCGGCACCCGTTCCGCGCGCGCCTCGGACCCGGATTCGGACGCAACGGCCGCTCCCCCCGCGCCGGCCGCACCTTCCGCAGCTAAGGATCAGCAGTGATGACCCAGCACACCGACACCCAGCGCGACCTGAACTGGCTGTTGGACCAGCTCGTGGCCCGGGTCCCGGAGACCAAGCACGCCATCGTCCTCTCCGAGGACGGCCTGCTGGTCGGGCTCTCCCAGGGCCTGGACCGGGCGGACGCCGAGCACCTGTCGGCCGTCGCCTCCGGGCTGCAGAGCCTGGCCAGAGGCGCCGGTCACCGCTTCGACGGCGGCCGGGTCCGGCAGACCGTGATCGAGATGGACCAGCTGTTCCTCTTCGTCACCACCGCCGGCCAGGGCGCCCGGCTCGCCGTGCTCACCTCCGAGCTGGTCGACGCCGGCCTGATGGCGTACGAGATCAACATGCTGGTCAAGCAGGTCGGCCAGTACCTCACGGCGGCGCCGCGCAGCGATGCCGGCCAGCCCGGCCCGGGTGGCGGTGCGTGACCTCCCCCGATGCCGACGAGGCCTGGTTCTACGACAAGGACGCCGGCCACCTGGTCCGCCCGTACGCCATCACCAACGGGCGGACCGGGCCGGTCCGTGACACCTTCGCGCTGATCACCCTGGTGGTGACGGCCGACCCGCGCACGGACACCACCCGGATGGCGCCCGAACCGGCCACGATCCTCGACCTCTGCCGCGAACGACCGCTGGCCGTGGCCGAGATCGCGGCCAGTCTGGACCTGCCGGTGAGCGTGGTGAAGGTGCTGCTGGACGACCTGGCGGAGGCGCGGCTGATCCTGACCCGCGCCCCCGTCCAGCTCGCCGAGGCCCCGGACATCTCGCTGATCCAGGCCGTGATCGAGGGTGTCCGCCGGCTCTGACCGGCGGACCCCGCCCCCAGCTTCCGTTCCGCTTCCTGTGCAGGAGAACCGAATTGACGACCCAGAGCCTGGTGCCGGGCGCGGTCAAGATCCTGGTCGCCGGCGGCTTCGGCGTCGGCAAGACCACCATGGTCGGCTCGGTCAGCGAGATCGAACCGCTCCAGACCGAGGAGCGGATGACCAGGGCCAGCATCGGGGTCGACAGCCTCGACGGGATCCAGGACAAGTCCACCACCACCGTGGCCATGGACTTCGGCCGGATCACCGTCCGGGACGACCTGGTGCTCTACCTGTTCGGCACGCCGGGCCAGTTCCGCTTCTGGTTCATGTGGGACGACCTGGCGCTGGGCGCGCTGGGCGCCATCGTGCTGGCCGACACCCGGCGGCTGGAGTCCAGCTTCGCCGCCGTGGACTTCTTCGAGCAGCGCGGCATCCCGTTCGCGATCGGCGTCAACTGCTTCCACGGGCGCCGCGAATGCACGCCCGAGGACGTGCGGCGCGCCCTGGACCTGGACTCCGGGGTGCCGGTCGTGCTCTGCGACGTGCGCGAGCGGGCGAGCAGCAAGGAACTGCTGCTCGCCCTGCTGGACCGGGTGCGGGCCGACGCCCTGGCGGCACGCCGGGCGGGGTGACGGGGCCGGTCGGCCGACGGGGCCGGCCGGGCGATCCCGTCCGCGTGGTGGGTTAAGGTTACTGACGGGTATTCAAGCGGGGGCTTCTGAGGTGCCCTTGCTGTCGCGTACCCGCGCACAGAACGGCGGTACCCGCGCCGAGCGCGTACCGCCCGCACCACCTGCACCAAGGATCAGAGGTAACGACATGCTCCGTCGCATTTCCATGGCCACCCTCACCGCCGCCCTGGCCGGTGGTCTGCTGCTCGCCGCCGCCCCGGCCCAGCCCGCCGCGGCCGCCGGCCACACCATCACCTGCAACGAGCGCCAGATGGGCCAGCAGATCGCCGACCTGCGTGCCAAGGCCAACCGCCTGCGCCACGAGGGCGAGTACGACGCCGCCCGCCGTGCCTCCGCCCAGGCCGACGCCGTGGCCGCGAAGCTCAAGGCCTGCCAGGACGCCGAGAGCACCACCAAGCCGCCGCGCTGGAAGTAAGACCGACCGGCAATAGGGGTGCGGCGTCGCCGACGGCGCGGCGCCACGGGGGCGCCACGGGGGCGCCACGGCATCGAACGCGTCGATCGCACCAGTACGACGGGCAGGGCCCGCTCCACCGAACCGGTGGGGCGGGCCCTGCCCCGTTGCGGCCGGCTCGGGGGTGGCCGCTCAGAGGCGGCCACCCATCGGCCGGCCGGTCAGCGTCGGCCGTCGGGACCCGTGCCGGGGCCGTCAGGGCCCCCCACGTCGGTGCCCCCCGCGTCGGCGTCCGCTCCCTCGGGGCCGCAGTCGGCCGTGCTCCAGCCGGCCGCGCAGAGCGCCGCCGCCAGTGCCTCGCCGTAGCAGGCGGCCGCCAGCCAGGCCGCCGTGTACGCCCCGTGGTCGTCCGCCACCACCCGGCCGAACACGTCCCGGGGCCGGTCCCCCGCCGTGGCGCGCAGTCCGTCCAACAGTGCCGCGCCGGTGCCCAGGCCCACCGAGCGCAGGCGGCCCGCGTCGGCGGCCGCCGTACCTCCGCCGCCCAGGGCCAGCGCCTGCCGGCCGCCGGTGACCGCCTGCTCGACCCGGCGGGAGAGCAGGTGGACGGGCGCCTCGGGGGCCCGGTCGGCGAACGGCGGGGCCGTCACCGACGGTTCGGCGACCCGGTTCAGGTCGGCGTGCTGGAGGCGCTCCAGGCCCAGGTTGACCCGGTCGGCCCGGTCGGCGGCCACCTCCAGCGTGGGGACGCCCGGCTCCGGCTCGCCCGGCGGACGCCCGACCGCCAGCACCCGCAGCTCGGGACGCGCGGCCCGCTCCAGCCGGCCGATCACCCTCAGCCGCAGACCCGGCGCGGCCGCGAGCAGCGCGAGGTTCGCCCGGTACGCCAGCCCCGGGTGCTCGTGCGCCGGGAGCAGCGCGACCGTCAGCCCGTCGCAGTCCGCCAGCAGCCGGGGCGCGCCCGGTCCGCCGTGGCCCGCCCCGGTGTCCGCCGTCGCACCGAGCAGGGTGACGTCCAGGAACAGCAGATCGCTCCCGGCCGGCCGCCCCTCGTACGGCAGGGCGATCGCCGCCAGGGCGCGCTCCACCTGGGCCCCGACCGGTTCGGCCCAGAGCGCGGCCACCGGTGCCTGCGTCCACCGCGCCCCGGCGGCCCGGACCGCACGGACCGCGGCCCCCGCGCCCAGCCGGCCCGCCGGTGACCGCGTCGCGCCCTGCACGGCCAGCCCGGCCCGGCCGAACTCGCGGTGGCTGAGCGAGGCGTCGCCCAGCCGCACCGTGCGCCGGCCGGCGCCCACCGCCTGCGGGGCCGCCGTGGTCGCGTCCGTGTGCGGCACGACCTCGCCGATCGTGCTGAGCCGGCCGTCGGCGTCGACCGCCCAGGTCACCACGCCGGCGTGCGTGGCGGTCAGCACCGGCTCGGTGAACAGCCCGTACAGCCGCAGCCCGCCCGCCGGCCCGTACGTCTGGCGGGCGGTCCCGCGCAGCTCGGCCACCGGGGCGGACGGCTCCGGCGCGGCGAGCGCGGTGGTGAGCTCCAGCAGGTCGCGCAGGCCGGCGACCAGGTCGGTGAGCCGGTGGTCCGGCTCGCCGGAGCGGGCACCGCGGACCCGGGTGACCAACGCCACCGCCGCCGCGGCCGGCCGGTACAGCCCGGCGAGCCGGGCCCGGTGCGCGGCCCGCAGCAGCTCCGCCTGGAGCACGGCGCCGGAGCCGCTCACGCCCGCCGCCAGCACGGCGGCGGCCGCACGGTGGAGCTGGTCGACGGCGGACCGCTCGGCCGGGGAGAGCGGGGCCCCGGGTGCGGGGGCCTCCGGCCGGGCGCCGGGCTCCGTGGCCGACGCGGCGCCCGGTCCGGCGGACGGCTCCGGACC
>NZ_JBSGFD010000015.1:0-78061 GCF_053603215.1 Kitasatospora sp. NPDC004240
CGAGGTGACGGTGGTGGTCATCGACTGCACCGAGATCGGGGCGTCGCCGCCGACCGGCACGTTGCCGACCATGATCTGCCGGGAGACTCGCCGCTCGGCGAGCGGCTTCAGCGGCAGGGACGGAATACCGAGTGCTACCGGCATGACACCTTGCTCCTCACTGGGGTCGACTGATCAGGGGCCCGCCGTCGTCGTCGCCGTTGTCGGCATCGACGACGGCCGCGCCGGGGCGGCGCAGCAACTCGGCGACGGCCCGGGCGATGCCGGGCCCGGAGAGGCCGTGCCGCGCCAGGATGTCGGCCCGTGAGCCGTGTTCCAGGAACTCCTGCGGCAGACCGAGGGTGCGGACGGGGACGGTCGCTCCGGCGTCGCCCAGGGCCTGGGCGACCGCCTGTCCGACGCCTCCGGCCCGGCCGCCGTCCTCGACGGTGGCGACCAGCCGGTGGCGCAGGCCGAGCTCGACGACGGCGGGCGGGACGGGCTTGACCCAGCGGGGGTCGACGACGGTGACCCCGTGGCCCTGCCCGGCCAGCCGCTCGGCCGCGTCCAGGCAGGCCCCGGCCATGGGGCCCACCGAGACCAGCAGGACGTCCGCCCGCGTACCGTGCCGCAGCACGTCCACGGTGCCGAGGTCGTCGAGCGTGGGGCCGTCGACCGCGGGGACGTCCGGGCCGGTGACGCCCTTGGGGAAGCGCACGGCGGTGGGGCCGTCCTGCACGGCGACGGCCTCGCGCAGGGCCCGCCGCAGGGTGGCGGCGTCCCGGGGCGCGGCCACCCGCAGGCCGGGGACGAGCTGGAGCAGCGAGAGGTCCCACATGCCGTGGTGGGACGGGCCGTCGTCGCCGGTGACGCCCGCGCGGTCGAGGACGAGGGTCACCGGGGCCCGGTGCAGGGCGGCGTCGAGCAGCAGTTGGTCGAAGGCCCGGTTGAGGAAGGTGGCGTAGACGGCCACCACCGGGTGCAGGCCGCCGTGGGCCAGGCCGGCCGCGGCGGTCAGCGCGTGCTGCTCGGCGATGCCGACGTCGACGGTGCGCTCCGGGAAGCGCCGGGCGAACTCGCAGAGCCCGGTGGGTTCGAGCATCGCGGCGGTGATCGCCACCAGGTCCGGCCGGGCCGCGCCGAGCCCGGCGAGCTCCGCGCCGAAGACGGAGGTCCAGGACGGCGAGCCGTCGCCGGCCGGGGGAACGGCTGCGGGAGTGGCCGCGGGACCGGCCGCGGGCCGGGGGCGGACGACGTGGAACCGGTCGGCCTCGTCCTGTTCGGCCGGGGCGTGGCCGCGCCCCTTCTCGGTGACGCAGTGGACGAGGACGGGCCGGTCGAGGGCGGCCGCCCGGCGCAGCGCCCCTTCGAGCGCGGCGGTGTCATGGCCGTCGACCGGCCCCAGGTAGGCGAGTCCGAGCTGTTCGAACAGGGCCTGCGGGGCGTCGGGGCCGCGCAGCCGTGCGAGGTGGTCCGCCAGGGCTCCGGCGGTGGGGGCGTAGGAGCGGGTGTTGTCGTTGAGGACGACGACGACCGGGCGGTCCGGCGCCGCCGCGATGTTGTTGAGGGCCTCCCAGGCCATGCCGCCGGTGAGCGCGCCGTCCCCGATCACCGCCACGACGCGGTCCGGGACGCCGCGCAGCCGGTGGGCGCGGGCCAGTCCGTCCGCCCAGGAGAGCGCGGTGGAGGCGTGCGAGTTCTCGATGACGTCGTGCGCGGACTCCTGCCGGGACGGGTAGCCGGAGAGGCCGCCCGCCTGCCGGAGGGTGGCGAATCCGCCGGCCCGGCCGGTGAGGATCTTGTGGACGTAGGACTGGTGCCCGGTGTCCCAGAGGATCCGGTCGTGGGGTGAGTCGAAGACCCGGTGCAGGGCGATCGACAGCTCGACGACGCCCAGGTTGGGCCCGAGGTGCCCGCCGGTCCTGGTAACCGACTCCACCATGAACCGTCTGATGTCCGAGGCCAGTTGGCCGGTCTGCTCGGGGGAGAGGGCGCGCAGGGCGGCCGGCCCGTCGATCTCGGCCAGCGGCGGCGCGGCGTGGCCCCGGTCCTGTTCCGTCCGGTCCTGTTCCGTCCGGTCCTGTTCCGTCCGGTCCTGCTCCGTGTGCCGCCGGTCCGGCGTGTGGGCGCGTGCGACGGTCGACATCAGCGCACCTCGTCGGCCAGCGGAGTGCGCGGGACCCGGCCGGTGACCGGATCGGCCAGCCGTCCGGGGATGGAGAAGACGACGTCCTCCGCGGCGCCGTGCTGGACCTCGACCCGGTCGTGGCCGAGCGCGGCCAGCCGGTCGACCAGCCGGTGCACCAGGATCTCGGGGGCGCTGGCCCCCGAGCTGACCCCGATGGCGGACACGCCGTCGAGCCAGCGCTCGTCCAGGTGCGTGGCGTCCGGGACGAGGTGGGCGGCGGCGCCGTGCTCCCGGGCCACCTCCACCATCCGCAGCGAGTTGCTGGAGTTGGGCGAGCCGACGACCAGGACGAGGTCGTTCTGCGCGGCCAGCTCCTTGACCGCGTTCTGCCGGTTCTGGCTGGCGTAGCAGATGTCGTCGTCGTGCGGGCCGACGAGATCGGTGAAGCGCAGCCGCAGCGCGTCGACCACGCGCGCGGTCTCGTCGAAGGACAGGGTGGTCTGGGTGAGGTAGGCCACCGGGGTGTCGTCGGCCAGGTCGAGGCGCCGGACGTCCTCGACGGTCTCGATCACCAGGGTGCGGTCCGGGGCCTCGCCGAGGACCCCCTCGACCTCCTCGTGGCCCGCGTGGCCGACCAGCAGGATGATCCGGCCGTCGCGGACGAAGCGGGTGGCCTCCTGGTGCACCTTGGCGACCAGGGGGCAGGTGGCGTCGATGACCTCCAGCTCCCGTCCGTCGGCCCGGGCGCGGACGGCGGGGGAGACCCCGTGCGCGGAGAACACGCAGAGGGAGCCCTCGGGCACCTCCTCCTCGCTGTCCACGAAGACCGCGCCGCGCTTCTCCAACTCGGAGACGATGTAGTGGTTGTGGACGATCTCCTTGCGGACGTACACGGGTGCGCCGTGCAGGTCCAGGGCCCGTTCCACGATGCCGATGGCGCGGCGTACCCCCGCGCAGAAGCCCCGCGGCTGGGCCAGGACGACCCGGCCTCCGGATCCGGCCGGGGTGGCGGCCGGTGAGCTGTGCTGACGTTCCATCAGAATCCTTCTCCTGCCGGTGATGTGCCTGCGGTCGGGCGGCGTCGCCCCGGCGTCCGGGTGGGTCGGCCGGGGCGGGGCGGGCGGATCCGGTTCAGGTCCTCCGGTCGGCCCGGTCGGCCCGGTCGGCCTGGTCGGCCCGGCCGGTCTCCGTGACGCCGGTCGCCCCGGCGCCGCCGAGCTGGCTCCACAGCGCCCGCTCGGCCGGCGAGAGCGGCACGTGCGGGACGAGGCGCTCCGGGTGCCCCGGCCCCGGTGACGGCCGGTGGCCCGGCGCGGGCCCGGACGCGGGGGACTCCCGCTCCGTGAACCACTCGAACGGGGGGTTGAGCCCCCAGAACGCGCCGTAGGCCACCAGTCCGGGCTCCAGCCAGCGCAGGAACCTGACCGACCAGCGGTACGCGGAGCGCCGCATCAGGCCCCGACCCGGCCGGCCGCGGTGGCGCGCTGGTGCGCCAGGTAGGCGTACTGGCCGGGCAGCCGGCCGGCCAGGCCCTCCGCCTGCCGGCGCACCTGCGCGAACTCCCGGACCGCCGCGGCGGGGTCGAGCCCGGAGAGCACCGGCAGCGGACGGGTCTCCAGCCCGCCGAGGCCGAGCAGCATGGCGGTGTAGGAGTAGGGCTCGAAGCCGTGGAAGTAGGGGTAGACCGAGTCCTCGTCGGGCAGCCGCGTGCGCCACCGCTCGATCCGCTCGGCGAGGGCGTCCGGCAGCGGACGGGACTTGGCGTCGCGCCAGTACTGGTTGTCGTCGCGGGCGGCGGCGTAGTAGTGGAGGGTGAGGAACTCGCGGACGCCGTCCATGACGCGGCCGACCTGCCGGTTGTAGGACTCCCGCAGCGGCTCGTCGTCCCGGCCGCCGGGCAGATGGCGGACCAGCTGCTCGATCGCGTTCTGGATGAAGAAGATGCCGGTCGACTCCAGCGGCTCGACGAACCCGCTCGACAGGCCGATCGCCACGCAGTTCTTGGCCCAGGACCTCTCGCTGCGCCCGATCCGCATCCGGATGTGATTGGCCGTGAGGTCCTCGGCGGCCGGGCCGACGAACCCCCGCAGGGTGCGCTCGGCCTCCTCCGGCGAACAGTAGTCGCCGGCGTAGACGTACCCGGTGCCCAGCCGGTCGAGCAACGGGATGGTCCAGATCCAACCGGCGTCCTGGGCGGTGGCGGTGGTGCACGGGCGCATGCCCCGGGCCGCCTGGTCCACCGGCACCCGCAGCGCCACCGCGCTGTCGTTGGGCAGGCTGTCCTGGTAGGAGACGAACGGCACGCCCAGGGCCTGGTTCAGGAGCAGGCCGCGGAACCCGGTGCAGTCCACGAAGAGGTCGCCGGTGAGCTCGCCGTGCTCCTTGGTGAGGACGTCGCGGATGTTCCCGTCCTCGTCGAGGCGTACGTCCAGGACGTCGTCGAGGACGTGCCGGACACCGCGCTCCGTCCCGAACCCGGTGAGGAACCGGGCCAGCAGGGTGGCGTCGAAGTGGTAGGCGTACGGGAACTGGGTGGTCCCGTCGGCCCCCTCGCCCGCGGCGGGGTCCAGCTCGAAGAGCGTGCCGTCGAGGTGCCGGGGGGAGCTCTCGGCGTCACAGAGCGCGGCCAGCACCGAGGCGTCCCGGTCGAAGCGGTCGCCCGGGCGCAGGTGCAGCCACCAGTCGGCGAGCGAGTGGCCCTGGACCGTCCGCGGCCGCTCGAACGGGTGGTAGAAGTAGTGCCCCTTGGCCCGCCAGTCCTCGAAGCGGATGGCGAGCTTGTACGAGGCGTGACACTCCGGCATCCACTCGTGCTCGGCCAGCCCGAGGAACGTGAAGAAGTGCCGGACGGTGCTGAAGGTCGCCTCGCCCACGCCGATCGTGGAGACGTTCCTGGACTCGACGAGCGTCACGTCGATCCGCTCCCCGAGCGCCGCCTTGAGGTACGTCGCGGTCATCCACCCCGCGGTACCGCCGCCGACGATTACCACACTGGAGATCATTGGTCCTCACCTTGGTTTCCGTGAACGGGGACGTCTCAGCCGGTCTGGCCGGCGAACTCGACGGCGTGCGACTGGCCGCGGTGGCGGCGCAGTTCGGGGAAGGGCAGGGTGATCCGGCGGAGCAGGAAGTCGATCCCGCTGCTGCCGCCGGTGCCCTGCTCCTGGCCGACCATCCGCGACATCAGGCCGAGGTGCGCGACCTTCCACCGCCACAGCCCGTCGCCGACGTCGATCAGCGCCTCGGCGATCCGGTGCAGGCCGCCGGCCTCCGTCCCGTGCCGGCACACCCGCTCCACCGTCCACCCGGACCGGGCCGCGGCGGCCGTGAACGCCGTGTACAGCGCGCCCTCCCGCCGGTCGGAGCCGATCAGCCGGCCGAGCGCGGCGAACTGCCCGGACTGGGCGCCGCTCGCGGAGTCCAGGGCGGGGCGGAACGCCACGAAGTGCCGTAGCGGCAGGCGCTCCAGGACCAGGACCTGCTCGTGCAGCACCCGGAGCAGGTCACCCGCCCGCCGCAGCAGCTCCACCGCGGGTTCGAGGTCGTCGCCGGCGGGCTCGGAGGCGAGGGTGTCCACCACGGCCTCCAGGTCGGCGAGCAGCTGCTTGAGCCAGAGCTCGCAGGACTGGTGCGCGACGATGAAGAAGTGCTCGGCCAGTACCACCGCGCGGTCGGCCGTGCCCGACGTGCGCGGTCGCTGGAGCGAGAGCAGGGTGTCCACCTGCAGGTACTCCGAGTAGGTCAGTTCGGTCATGAGTCACTCCCGGTGCGGTGCTGCGGTCGATGGCACTGCGTCGGCTCAGGCCGTCCCGGTGAGCACCTGGCGCAGCAGGCGGACGAAGGGTTCGGGCTCGCCCTGGAACCCGGTGTGGTCGCCGGGGAACCCGGCCAGGTCGCTTCCCAGTTCGGCGGCGAGGGCGGTCGCGGCGCGGTGCGAGAGCTGCCCCGCGGACTCGGTGCCGCCCGCCACCACGATGCGGGCGGAGACGGCCCGCAGCGCCGCCAGGTCGGGGCGGTAGCAGGCGGTGGGGCGCAGGATGTGGAGGAAGAAGCGGCCGAGGATGGCCCGGACGTCGGCCGGCGGGGTGAAGGTCTCCAGGTCGGTCACCTCGTGCCGGCCGCCGCCGGGGGGCCGGGAGAAGCGCTCCACACCGGTCAGGGCGGCGTACTTCTTCAGCGCCTCGCCCAGGCCCTGCCCGGCGTACGCCTCGGCCACCTCCTCCAGTGCGGCCACCAACTCCTCTCGTTCCGGGAGGAGTTCGACCAGCGGGGGTTCATGGGCGACCAGCGCGCGGACCTGCCCGGGGTGGCGGGTGAGCAGGGAGAGCCCGATGGAGGCCCCGCCGCTGCTCCCGAAGACGTAGGCGGGTGCGTCGCCGAGCGCCGCCAGCAGGCGGTGGACGTCGTCGGTCAGCACGTCGAGCGGAACCTCCGCCGCGGGGTCCTCGGGGGTGCTGCGCAGGATGCCGCGGGGGTCGTAGGTGACGACGGTGAAGTGCTCGGCCAGCAGCGGGGTGATGGTGGCGAAGCCCCGGCTGCCCATGGGCGCGCCGACGAGGAGGAGGAGCGGGCCCGTCCCGCTGGTCTCGTAGCAGAGGCGTGCGCCCGGCACGTCCAGCAGGTGGGTGGTCGGGTCGGTGGTCGTCGCCATGTCCCGGTCTCGTCCTTTCGGTCCGGTGCGTACGGTCGGGGCCCGCCCGGCGGGTGCGGGCGGTTCGCCGGTGCTCAGGCTCGGCGGTGCTCAGGTCCGGGGGTGCCCGGGCTCGGCGGATCTCCGGTCCGGCGGTGTTCAGGTCCGGTGGTGCTCAGGTCCGGCGGAGCAGCAGCGGGAGGCGCTTGGGGCCGAAGATCCCCCGGGCGTCGTGGAACTCGACGCCGGGGCCGGCGGAGAACCCCTCCCAGCGGTCGAGCATCAGGTCCAGGGCGATCCTGGTCTCCAGCCGGGCCAGCGGGGCGCCCACGCAGAAGTGGATCCCGTGCCCGAAGCTCAGGTGGGGGTTGGGCCTGCGGCGCACGTCCAGGCGGTCCGGGTCGGGGAACACCCGCTCGTCGCGGTTGGCCGAGGAGAGCCAGGCGACGATGATCTCGCCCGCCGGGATCACCCGTCCGCCGATCTCCACCTCGCGGGTGGTCCGCCGGGTCATCGGCGCCAGCGGCGCGCGGTGGCGGAGCACCTCCTCGATGGCGGTGGGCAGCAGGCTCCGGTCGGCGCGCAGCGCGGCGGCCGCCTCCGGGTCCTCGGCCAGTGCGAGGACGGCGTTGCCGAGCAGGACGGTCGTGGTGATGTGGCCGGCGAGCAGCAGCAGGCTGACGAAGCCGACCATCTCCTCGTCCGCCAGCCGCTGCCCGTCCACCTCCGCGGCCGCGAGCGCGCTGATCAGGTCGTCCTTGGGCCGGGCCCGCCGGGAACGGATGTGGTCCAGGCAGTACGGGTTCATCTCCCGCATGACCAGCGCCATGGACCGCACGCGCTCCTCGTTGGGGATGAGGCCGCCGCTGCCGCTGCCGGGGGAGACCAGGGCCTCGGCCCACCGGCGGAAGGTCGCGCGGTCCTCGGGCGGGATGCCCAGCAGTTCGGTGATCACGATGACCGGCAGCGGGTAGGCGAGGTCCGAGACCAGCTCGATCCGGTCCGCGCCCTCGACCGCGTCCAGCAGCTCGCCGGTGATGGCGGTGATGCGCGGTGCGAGCCCGGCGACCACGCGCGGGGTGAAGGCCTTGCCGACCAGGGCGCGCAGCTTGCGGTGGTCGGGCGGGTCCTTCCGGATGAGGTTGCCCCGGGAGAAGAGGTCGACGTCCTCCTGGGACGGGGTGAGGTCGCTGAAGTCCGAGGAGAAGACGGCCGGGTCGGCCAGGATCTGCTCGGTCTCGGCGTACCGGAAGACGTGCCAGACGCCGGCCCGCACGTCGTGGCTGACGGGCTCCTCGTCCCTCATCCGCCGGAACCAGGCCAGGGTCGCCTCGGCGTCGCCGGACTGGTCGGCCAGTCCGAGACCTTGCTCGGCCGCGGTCATCGCGTGATCCCCCTCGGGTGGGCCGGCACTGCGGCCGGCGGTCGGTGTCGGGTGATGGGTGCCCGTACGTGACGGCATGTCACGTCGGCCCGGGCCGGCGGGAGTCGGACGGCCAGACGGCGAACCGCCGCAGCCCGTAGAGCAGCGGGACGTCCGGCCGCAGCCGTACGCCCGTCACCTCGCCGAGGACGACGGTGTGGTCGCCGACGGCCTCCAGCCGGGTGACGGCGCACTCCGCGACGGCGAGCGCGTCCTCGTACAGCCAGGGCAGCCGCGCCGCGGCGGTCGGGGACCAGCGGACGTCCGCGAAGCGGTCCGCGACGGGGGAGGAGAAGACCTCGGCGGTGGCCCTGGCCCGGGCGTTCAGCAGGTTGACGGCGAACCAGCCCCGGCCCCGGACGGCCTCCAGGGTGCTGCCGCCGGTCTTGAGGCAGACCAGCAGGGTCGGCGGGTCGAGGGCGACGCTGCTCAGCGAGGTGCAGGTGACGCCCCGGGGCGACCCGTCGCGGCCGGTGCTCGTCACGACCGCCACACCGGCGGGGAACGAGCTCATCAGCGACCGGAAGTCGCCTTCGACGTGGCGCGCCCCGTCGTGCGGCGGTGCGTCGTGCGGCGGCGTGTCGTTCAGCGGTGCGCCGTGCGTCGTTCCGGGGCCGGCGACGGCGGTGTCGACGGATTCCACGCGCATTCCTCCTCTGCCTGTCCGCCTGCCGCCGGGCGCGGGCGGACGGGTCGGGTGATTCGCATTCGGCGGGGTGTCATTTCCGGCCGGCGCCATCCGCCCGTGCCGGTACGCCGGACTCCGCCGGGGAGCCGGACGGCGGTCCCGCCGGTGAACCCGCGGGCGATCCCGCCGGGGATCCGGCCAGGGATTCGGCCAGCGAGCGGAGGGAACTGAAGGCGGACGGCGGATCGTCCTGGTCCCATTCGACGGGGAACTCGCCCTCCAGCCGGTCGAGCAGGATGGTGAGGGTGAGCGAGTCGACCCCGAGGCTCAGCAGTGAGGCCCCTCGGTCGAGCGGACCGTCCACCGGGTACTCGTCCCAGACCTCCGCCAGGATGCTTTCGAGACGAACGAGGGTGCTTTCCGGCCCGGTGCTCCCCGGCCCCTTGTCCTCCACAGCGGTCCTCCCCATTCTCAATCCCCCTGTCCGGCCGGGGCCGCCCCGGCCGATTCCCCGGCCGCCAGGGCGCGCAGGGCCCGCCGGTCGAGCTTCCCGGCGGCATTGCGCGGGAGTTCCGGGACGACCCGGAATTCCGCCGGGCGCTTGTAGCGGGCGAGGTGCGGGCGCACCAGCTCCCGCAGGGCCTGCGGCAGCGGCGCCGCCGGCCCGGAGGCCACCAGGTAGGCGACCGGGAGCTCGCCCCACTCGCGGTCCGGGACCCCGACCACGCACGCCTCCTGGACGGCCGGGTGCCGCAGCAGCACCTGCTCGACCTCGGCGGGGTAGACCTTCTGCCCGCCGCGGACGACGACGTCCTTCGACCGCCCGGTGAGGTGGATGTAGCCGTGCTCGTCGACCGTGCCGAGGTCGCCGGTGCGCACCCAGCCGTCCTTGAGGACCTCGGCGGTGGCCCCGGGGTCCTTCCAGTAGTGGCGCATGGCGGCGGGGCTGCGCACCCACAGCTCGCCGATCCGGCCGGTGGGCGAGGGGTGCTCCTCGTCGTCGAGGCCGCGGAACACCGTGCCCATGGTCGCCCGGCCGATCGAGCCGGCGCGGCCGCGGGCCTCGCCGGGCGTGAAGTCGTGCTCGTCGGGCGCGAGCGTCACCACCGGGCCGCCCGCCTCGGTCAGCCCGTACAGCTGGCGGAAGTCGCAGCCGAGTGCCGCGCGGGCCTCCAGGAGCAGCGGCCGCGGCATCGGCGCCGCGCCGTAGACCACCTCGCGCAGGTCGGGCAGGCCGGCCGGGGCGAGGCCCCGGGCCCGGAGCAGGAAGCGCAGCATGTCGGGGACCACGAAGAGGTGGGTCACCCGGTGGCGGCGGACGGCGGCCAGGCACTCCTGCGGACTGAACATCCGCAGCAGCGCCACGGTCGCGCCCGCGGCCAGGTGGATGAGCGGGATCACCATCGCCCCGTGGGACAGCGGGCCGCAGTGCAGGAAGACCTGGTCCCCGTCCGGCCGGACGTCGGCCTGGTAGCCCAGGGCCACCGACCGCAGGGAGTGGTGGTCGACGCAGACGCCCTTGGGGCGGCCGGTCGTCGCGGAGGTCTGGAGGATGAACGCCAGCTCGTCGTCGGGGACGTCGCCCGGCGGCAGGTCCGGCTCGCAGGACACCGCCCGCTCGTACTCCTCGCTGTCGTAGCGCAGCCCGGGGAGCCCGGTGCCGGCCGTCCCCGGCAGCCCCGGCTCGCCCACGACGGCCGAGACCTCGAAGCGGGCCAGGGCCTCGGCGGCCTCCTCGGCCACGGTCGCGTAGTGCAGCGGGACCGCCGCCGCCCCGAGCTTGCCCAGGGCGAAGTAGGTCTCCAGCACCTCCAGGCGGTTGTGCGAGACGACCGCGACCCGGTCGCCGCGCCGTACGCCCAGCGACAGCAGGGCGGTGGCGAGGGCGTCGGTGCGCCGGTCCAGCTCCGCGTAGGTGAGGTGCCGGTCGCCGTCGAGGACGGCGGTCCGGCCGCCGTACCGCTGCCGGCCGCGCTCCAGGATCAGAGACATCCAGGACATGAGCGGAACTTCCCCCCGTCTCGGCGCATTCCGTGGCTGCTGATCAGCGACGAACACACTGCCGGGACGGCCGAGGGGCCAACAACCCTCACTTTACCGGGGTACCCGACCGGCTATTCGTCTGCTACCGTTCGCGCCCCCGGCCGGTCCGATCGCTTTCTACGGATGAGTAACGGACGAAACGGGCGGAGCGGGTGCCGCAGGTATGGTCCGTGCACGGCCCGGGTATGGTCCGGGTGCTCCGGCGGGCGGATAGTAACCCATTCCCCGGTAGGGGAGTACCCCTCAAAATGGGGGTTGTTGCGGAAGGGGCGCCCGGGGAATGCTGAGATTGGTATGCAAGCGATACAAGGGAGAGGGTTTCTCGGTCGACCGGCTGTGCGGGGCCGCCTCGGTACGGTATCGCGAATGAAGAGTTCAATTCACGGGGGATGTGAAATGGCGTCCGATGTGCTCTTACGGAATTCCCTTCCTCCCGCGGTCGCGGGCGGTTCCTCCGGAGCGCCGGGGTGAAATGACTCCCGGCAGCTGACCGCTTCTCCCTGACACATATCCATCGATATTCCCTGTCTTGCCGGTGCCGCGCGGCGTCCTCCGTCGCGGGCTGCTTCAGTGCGCGTTCCGCCGTGGACGCGCGCGGATCGGAATTCCGTCATGGATGACGTCGCCGACTATCCCAGCGCGGCCGACCACGCGGGTGGACTCCCGCCCGAACTCGACCGCCTGCGCCGGGCGGACCCGGTCTCCCGGGTCCGGCTGCCGGACGGCAGGACCGCCTGGCTGGTCACCCGGCACGACGATGTGCGCACGGTGCTCTCCGGCGCGGGGTTCACCCGGGACGTCCAGGGGGCGGCCGCCGGCGCCGGCGCGATGCGCACCGTGAACATGGACGGCCGCCCGCACCTGGAGCTGCGCGGCCTGGTCGCCCGGTCCTTCACCGTCCGGCAGGTCGAAGGGCTGCGGCCGAGGGTCCAGGAGCTGACCGACCGCCTGCTCGACGCGCTGGAGCGGGAGGGCCCGCCCGCGGACCTGGTGCGCCACGTCGCCGCGCCGCTGCCCGCCGTGGTCATCTGCGAGCTGCTCGGGTTCCCGGCGGCCGACCACGCGGTGCTCGCCGGCTGGTGCGAGCGGATCACCACGGTGGGCCCCGGCGGCCTCGACCTGGAGGCCTGGCAGGAGCTCTCCGCCCATGTGGCCCGTACGGTCGAGGAGAAGCGCGCCGAGCTGAAGGACGGCGGCCGGCCGGACGCGGACGTGCTGAGCACCCTGGTGCGCGCCCACGACGAGGAGGGCGGGCTCACCCACGCGGAGCTCGTCACCCTGGTGATCGTGGTGCTGGCCGGCGGCCTGGAGACGACGCAGACCGCGATCGGCGCCGGGCTGCTCCGACTCCTGCGCGCCCCGGAGCAGTTGGCCGGGTTGCGGAAGGATCCGGCGCTGCTGGAGCCGGCGGTCGAGGAGATCCTCCGCCACCAGCCGGTGATCGACCTCAACCGGGTCCAGACGGCCACCGCGGACGTCCTGCTGGGCGGGCGGCTGATCCGGGCGGGCGAGCTGGTCCAGGTGTCCGTCAACGCCGCCAACCGCGACGAGTCCGTCTTCCCCGACGCCGGGCGGTTCGACATCACCCGGCAGCCGAACCCGCACCTGGCGTTCGGCCACGGCGCGCACCACTGCCTCGGCGCCGCCCTCGCCCGGCTCGAACTGACCACGGTGCTCGCGACGGTCCTGCGGCGCTTCCCCCGGCTGGACCTGGCGACCTCGCCGGAGAGCCTGCGCTGGCGCGGCGGCCACGTCACCCTCGGCCTGCTGGAACTGCCCGTCACCTGGTGAGGGCCCGCGCCGCCCCCGCCGAACGCCTCCTCCGCCCCGGCCGCCACCCGGCCAGGAAGGACATTCGTACATGCTCGTGTGTCGATATATGGACAATGACGGCGAAGGCGGCCGGTCCGGCTACGGACGCCTGGTGCGCGGTGCGGACGGGGACACCGTCGTCCCCGTCCGCTACGACCGGGCGGTGGGCCGCTGGGTGGACGCCGCCGGCCGGGCCCGCCCGCTCGACGGGCTCACCCTGCTGCCCCCGGCCGAGCCGAGCAAGATCGCCTGCGTCGCGCTGAACCGCGCGCCGGACGGCCGCCCGGTCGGCCGCCCGGTCGGCCGCGACCGGCCGCCCGCCGGCGCCTCCTCCACCGCGGTCGTCCTCAAACCCCCGTCCTCACTGGCCGGCTCCGGGGACACCGTGCACCACCCGGGCCCGGAGTGGGAGCTGCGCTACGAGGCCGAACTGGCCGTCGTGATCGGCGTGCGCTGCACCCGGGTCACCCCCGACCGGGCCGCGGCCGTCGTGGCGGGGTACACCTGCGCCAACGACCTCACGGCCTACGCCCGCCCGGCCGCGGACGCCCCGGCCCCCGCGGGCGTCCCGCCGGTCTGGGCCAAGCACTTCGACGGCTTCACCCCGCTCGGCCCCTGGCTGGCCGCGGACCTCGACCCGGACGACGTCGAGATCACCTGCGCCGTCGACGGCCGGACGGTGGAGCGCGCCAGCACCCGCGGCCTGCTCACCCCGGTCCACCGGGTGATCGCCGCGGTCAGCGCGCACATGACGCTGCTGCCCGGCGACGTGATCCTCACCGGAACGCCCGCCGGCTCCGGCCCGCTGCCGGTCGGCAGCAGGGTCGAGGTGGCCGTCGCGGACATCGGCACCCTCACCACCACCATCGGCACGCCACACGAAAGGCAGCGCGAGCGATGACGATCGTCAACAACATGACGCGGGAGGCGGATCCCGCCGGCCTGGCCGCGTTCCTGGCCGACGGCGACCTGCTCCAGCGCGATCTGCTGGAGATCTGGGGCGGCCGCAGCGACCTGCTCGGCCGGATCGCGGAGTACGCGCTCGTCCCGGCGGGGAAGCTGCTGCGCCCGTTGCTGGTGCTGGAGTCGGCCCGCAGCGTCGGCGGCGCCGCCGACGGACTGGCCGAGGTGGCCCTCGCCGTCGAGTACCTGCACGTCGCCACGCTGATCCACGACGACATCATCGACGAGGACGACACGCGCCGCGGGCGCCCCTCCGTCCAGGCGGCCTTCGGTGTGCCCGCCGCCGTCGTCGCGGGCGACGGGCTGATCCTGGAGACCTTCGCCACCCTCACGGGCGCCCGGCCGGCCGGCGTCTCCGACGCCGCGATCGTGGCGGCCACCTCCGTGCTGGCCACCGCCGGGGTCGGCCTGTGCCGCGGACAGCTGCTGGAGTCCGAGTTCGTCGGGGACCTCGACTGCACCGTGGAGGACTACCTGACGATGGCCCGGCTGAAGACCGGGGTGCTCTTCGAGGCGGCCTGCCGGATCGGCGCCGTCCTCGGCACCGAGCGGCAGGACTGGATCGACGCCCTGGGCGACTACGGGGCCAGGCTCGGCACCGCCTTCCAGATCCGCGACGACCTGCTGGCCTTCGACGACACCGCCGCGCCCATCGGCAAACCGCGGGAGAGCGACCTGGAGAACCGCCGCCCCACCCTGCCGATCCTGCTCGCCCACCGGCTCGCGGACGACACCGGACGCAAGCGGCTGGAGCAGGCGTTCCGCGGCGAGCTCCCCGTCGACGAGGCCTTCGCGGAGGTCCGTACGATCGTCGAGACCTCGGGCGGCCGGGAGGCGGCCGCGGAGGTCGCCGCGGACCTCGTCGCCGAGGCGCGGGAGCGGCTGACCCGGCTCCCCGCGAGCCCGAGCACCGGGACCCTCGCCGAGATCGCGGCCTACGCGTCGCGGCGCGCGTACTGACATGGCCGGCAGCCGCCTCACCCGGACGCTCGGCGCGCACCTGCGCACCTGGCGGCCCTACACGATCTGGTACCCCGGCCTGGTCGGGCTCGCGGGAGCCACCCTGGCCGACGAACCGCCCGGCGGGGCGGGCCTGTTCGCCGCCTGGGCGGTCCCCACCGCGGTCTGGACGGCCGCCCACTACCTCGGCGACTACCTCGACCGCGACCTCGACGCCGTCAGCAAGCCGCAGCGGCCCATCCCGTCCGGCCGGCTGACCCCCCGGGCGGCGCTCACCTGCGGCGCCGCCCTGGCCGCCGCGGCCTGCGCGATCGCCCTGGCCGTCAACTGGCGCACGATCCTGCTGCTCGCCGTCGGCATCGGCGGGGCGCTCGCCTACAACGGGCTCTTCAAGGCCCGCGGCCTCTGGGGCAACGTCGTCCGCGGCGCCCTCACCGGCGCGGCCTTCGCCTTCGGCACCATGGTCGCCGGGCCGCTCCCGCCGGCCGCGCTGCTGCCGTTCGTCCTGGTGTTCTGGGCGCACGACGCCGCCTCCAACCTGGTCGGCACCCTGCGCGACGTCGCCGGGGACCGGGACGGCGGCTACGGCACCTTCGCCGTCCGCCGCGGACCGCGCACCGCCGGACGGACGGCGGCCGCCCTGTACGCCCTGGCCCTGGCGATCGCGGTGGCGGGCACGGCGGCCGTCCCGCGCGAGCGCCCCGGCTACCTGCTGACCGTCCTGCTCGCCGCCGTGATCGGCGCCGGCGCCTTCCGGCCGGTCCTCTCCGAGGCCCGCCCGCTCACCCCGCGCCTGGCCCTGCGCGCCCACGAGGTGCTGGTCGCCGAACGGCTCGTCCTCGCGGGCGCCCTGCTGGTGTCCGGCCTCGGCCTGCCGACCGCCCTCGCCGTCCTGCTGCCCGTCCTCGTCCTCACCGTCGGGGTCCAGCGCGTGATGCGCTCCGGCCACGAGTTCGCACCGGAGGAGAGCCCGCAGCCCGCCCACTGAACGGACCGAAACCCGGTGAGGGAGAAGGAGAACCGCTTCCCGTGAGCCCAACCGTGGACAGTCGGGTCGACACGTCGATCGCGACCGCCGCCGAATCCCTGTTCGCCCTCCAACGCCCCGAGGGCTCCTGGCCCAACCGCAGGCCCACCGCCGTCCTCGGCACGGCCGGCGCACTCGCCGCCCTCCACACCGCCGACCCCGACCGCTCCCGCGACCTCGTCGACCGGGGCACCCGGTGGCTGCTCGCCGCCCAGAACCCCGACGGGGGCTGGGGCGGCACCGCCGGCGCCACCACCCAGCTCGTCCCCACCGTCATCTCCGCCGCCGTCCTGCACCTGCTGGACCCGGGCGCCCACGAGGAGCAGGTGCGCCGCGCACTCGACCTGCTCCGCGCGCACGGCGGGGAGCGGGCGCTCACCGACCCCGGCATGGCCCACATGGCGCGGACCTTCCTGGCCCTCGCGGGCCTCGCCGACCTGAAGGGCTCCCGGCGGATCCCGCTCGAACTGCTCCTGCTGCCCCCGCGGCTCTGGCGCGGACGGCTCTCCTTCCGGATCGCCCCCTTCGTCGCGATGGCCTTCATCCAGGCCCGCCACAGCCCGCCGACCGGGCCCCGCCGGCTGCTGCACCGCGCCGGGCGCGCGGCCGGGCTGCGCGCGCTCGCCCGGGTCGAGGCCGGCGAGAACGACCGGGGCGGCTACGGCGGCGACAACTGGCTGGCCGCCGTGGTCTGCCTCGGCCTCAGCCACACCGACGCCCCCCCCGGGACGATCGCCGACGCCGTCGACTACCTGCGCGCCAACGCGCAGCCGGACGGCTCCTGGCACATCATGCAGGGCCTCGACCTGATCGGCGGCTCGTACGTCGCCCGCGGCCTCGCCGACGCCGGCTACACCCACGACGAACGCCTGCGGCGGGGCCGCCGGTGGCTGCGCGCATGCCAGCAGGACCAGGGGTTCCCGCTCTACCAGGCCCCGCCCGGCGGCTGGGGCTGGGAGGGCCCCCGGGGATGGCCGAACTTCCTGGACAGCGCCAACGTGCTGTCCGCCCTCGTCCCCGCCGGCGAGGAGGACGGCGACGGCCGGCTGCGCCGCGGGCTGCGCTGGCTGGAGTCCCGGCAGGACCGCGCGGGCTCCTGGGGCACCTTCGTCCCGGACACCACGCTGGCGAACGACGGGCCCTGCCCGTACGTCACCGCGCAGTCCGTCGAGGTCCTGCTGGACGCCGGCGCGGCCCCGGACGAACCCCGGATCCGCCGGGCCCTGGACTGGCTGCTCACCCGGCAGCGGCCGGACGGCTGCTACGAGGCGCTCTGGTACCGCGGCCTGACCGCGGGCACCGCGCTGGTGCTGACCACCCTGGCCCGCGCCGGACTCTCCGGCCACCCGGCCGCCCGGCGCGCCCGCGAGGCCCTGCTGCGCACCCAGCTCGCGGACGGCTCCTGGGGCCCGGGCGAGACCGGGATCCCCGGTGACGACCCCTCCCCGGGGACGGTCGAGGAGACCGCGTGGGCGCTGCGGGCCCTGCTCGCCGCCGGCCTGCCGGCCGAGGACGAGCGGCTGCGGCGCGCGGCCGACCGGATCCTGGCGGCGCAGCGGCCGGACGGACTGTGGCCGGCCGCCCAGGTCTGCATGCACATCCGCGAGTTCGCGTACTACGTCGACGGATCGATCGTCAACGGACTCGCGCTGAAGGCACTGGCCGGCTACCGGGCCGCGCTGGCGGCGGAGGGCCACGTCGAACGGAGGACGGCATGACGGCGCGGCGGACGGCGGACGCGGTGGAGGCGGACGTCGTGGTCTGCGGGGCCGGGGTCGCCGGCCTGGCGGCGGCCCGCGCGCTGGGCAGGCTCGGGATCGACGTCCTCCTGCTGGAGAAGCAGCGGGTCCAGCCCCCGATCGCCAAGGGCGAGGTCCTCCAGCCGGGCTCCCTCGACCTGCTGCACGACTGGGGCGTGCTCCCGGCGCTGGAGGCCCGGCGGGCGGTGCGGCTCAACCGGCTGGTCGCCCGCCGGGCGGACGGCTCCGAGCTGCTCACCATGGACTTCGGCCGGCTCGGCACCGAGCGCTCCTGGATGCTCTCCCACGACTACACGACGATCCTGGAGTGCCTCGGCGAGGACCCCGGCCCCACCGTGCGGGTGGAGCGCGGCGTCCTGGTCGAGGACCTCCTGCGGGACGGCCGCGGCCGGGTCGCCGGGGTGCGGACGGGCGGCCGCGCCGGCCGGGAGGTCCGGGCGCGGGTCGTCCTCGCCGCCGACGGCAGGTCCTCCCGGCTGCGCCGCCTGTGCGGGGTGGACGTCAGCCCCGTCGCGTACGGGCACCGGCTGCTCTCCTTCGAGCTCAGGGGGACGCCGCCGGTGGCCGACGAGGTCTCCTCGTACGTCACCGACCGGGGGCTGGTGATGGTCTACCCGCTGCCGGACGAGCGGATCCGGGTCTACGTCCAGGTCGCCGCGGACGAGCTCCGCAAGGCCGACGGGGAGCGGCTGCGGCGGTGGTGCGGGGCTCTGCTCGCGGACGTGCCCGCGCTCGGCCCGCTGGCCGGGGCGCTCCGGGAGGGGCTGGACAGCCGCCAGTCGCTGCCGGTGTTCCAGTTCCGGGCGCCGTCCCTGGTGCGGCCCGGCATCGCCCTGATCGGCGAGGCGGCGCACGGGGTGCACCCGCTCGCGGCCCAGGGGATGAACACCGCCATCGGCGACACCGCCGCGCTCGCCGCCCGGCTGGCGGGTGTGGACCTCGCCGACCCGCAGGCGGCGGACCGGGCGCTGGGCGCCTACCAGGCGGACCGGCTGGGGCGGATCAAGGACATCCACACCATGAGCCACAACGCCGCCCGGATGATGACCAGCACCTCGCGCGGCGGGCGGATCCTCGGCCGGCGCCTGCTCGGCGGGACCGCCAGGAGCGAGCGGCTGAGCTATCTGACCACCTACAACATGTCGGGCCTCGGCATGCGGCCGCTCGGCCCCCTGGACCGGCTGGTCCAGCTGGGTCTGGTGCCCGGCCGCCGGTCGCGCCGGCCCGCCCCCGCCGCGGGGTGAGCCGCGGACCGGGGACCGCCGGGCGGAATGTACACCGGGACCGAAACGCTTTCACAGACAGAAGGGTTGATGCCATGTCAGACACGATCGAGACGGCCTTCGACGTCCGTCCGCTGACCGCCGCGCTGGGTGCGGAGGTCCACGGCCTGCGTCTGGAGGAGATCACCGACGAGGGGTTCGCCGAGCTGCGCCGGCTGCTGCTGGAGCACCTGGTCCTGTTCGTCCCCGGCCAGCAGGGGTGGTCGCCCGAGTCGCGCACCGCCTTCGGCCGCCGGCTGGGGGAGCTGGAGGTCCACCCGTACCTGCCGCACCTCGACGGGCATCCGGAGATCCAGATCATCGACTCGGAGCAGGACGGCAAGATCCCGATCTGGCACACGGACATGACCTACTCGCCGAACCCGCCGATCGGGTCGGTCCTGCAGATCGTCCGCAGCCCCGGCGTGGGCGGCGACACCATGTGGTCCAACCAGTACCGGGCCTACGAGGCGCTCTCCGCCCCGCTGCGGGAGCTGCTGGACGGGCTGACCGCCGTCCACGCCATCCGGATCCCGGGGCTGGAGAGCCGGGCGGAGCACCCGGTCGTCCGGGTCCACCCGGAGACGGGCCGCCGGGCCCTGTTCGTGAACCGGGCCCACACCTCGCACATCGTCCAGCTCAGCCGGAACGAGAGCGACGCCCTGCTGCAGTACCTCACCGAGTTCGCCACCTCCCCGCAGTTCACCTGTCGCTACCGCTGGCAGCCGGGCGACGTGGCGATCTGGGACAACCGGGTCACCCAGCACTACGCCGTCGACGACTACGCGGAGCGCCGCACCGGGCTTCGGGTCGTCGTGCTGGGGGACACTCCCACCGGGAACGAGGCCCGTTGGGAGCCCTACCGGCCCACCCCGGGCGAGCGCTACGCGCCGTCCCGGTTCAACGCGAAGGAGTCCTACTGACGCCTCGCCCGGCCCAGGACCGGAGCGGGGACCCGATGAAACCGTGCACGCGAACACGAGGTGTTGAGTGACATGCTAGGAACAACCGAACTGCTCACCCCCAGGCAGACCGAGGTGGTCAGGCTCGCCGTACTCGGCCTGACCGCGAAGGAGACCGCCCGCCGACTGGGAATCTCGAAGAACACCGTCGACGAGCACCTAAGGGACGCCCGCTTACGCGTGGGGGCGGCCAGCAAGTCCCGGCTGATCGGCTGGGCGGTCTCCTCCGGAATCGTCCAGTTCTGACGGTCCGTCCTCGGGGGATCGACGCGGTGGAGGCCCGGCTGCTCGTATCAGCCGGGCCTTCACCCCGTCCGGACGCCGCCCGCCCGCCCGGGGTGTCAGCCCCGGGCGGAGGTGCGGGCGTCGTCGGGCAGCGCCCCCCTGGCCGCCTCGGCCTCGACCAGCCGCCGGGGCAGGATCCAACGGAGCAGGGGGCCGGCCATCGCCGTGGTGACGATCGCCATCACCACCATCAGCGAGTACAGCTCGCGGTCGATCACCCCCAGGCTCAACCCGACGCTGAGGGCGATGAGTTCGGTCAGGCCGCGGGTGTTCATCAGGGTGGCCAGGGCGGCGGACTGCCGGGTCGGCATCCGGTGGCCGCGGGCGGCCAGGAACGCCCCGAGGAACTTCCCGCCGACGGCCACCAGGAGGATCAGGGCGAGGTCGAGCAGACCGCCCGCGCCGATCCCGGACAGGTCCACGTTGAGCCCGGCGGTCAGGAAGAAGACCGGCAGCAGCAGGGTCTGGCCCAGGCTGCCCAGGTGCTCGTGGATCTGGGCGCGCAGCCGCTCCGTCCGCTCGCGCGGGACGACGGCGCCGAACAGGAAGGCCCCGAAGATGAAGTGCAGCCCGGCCCACTCCGTCGCGGCCGCGGACAGCAGCAGTCCGGCGAGGACGCAGGCGAAGCCGGCCGGGGCGAGCGCGCCGGAGCCCGTCCGCAGCCGCCGCAGCAGCGGCCGGACCACCAGCAGCATGACCGCCAGGTAGGGCACGAGCAGCAGGACGCGCCACTGGGCGCCGCCGCCCGCTCCGCTGATCACCGTCACCGCGGCCAGGCTCGACCAGGCCAGGACGTCGTCGATGGAGGCGCAGGCGAGCGCCAGCACGCCCAGGGTGGTCCGGTCCAGGCCGCGTTCGGTGAGGATCCTGGCCAGCACCGGGAAGGCGGTGATCGACATGGCGATGCCCATGAAGAGCACGAACGCGGTGCCGTTCGGGCTCGGGTGACCCCGCAGCAGGTACAGGCCGAGCGCGGAGCCGAGGCCGAAGGGCAGGAGGAAGGAGCTCAGCGAGACGGTGACGGCGAACGCGCCGGAGCCGCGGGCCTGGGCGACGTCCCACTCCAGGCCGACGGCGAACATGAAGACGGCGACCCCGACGGTGGCGAGGGCGGTGAGCTGCGGCCGGATGTCGGTGGGGAAGAGGTGGGCGCAGACGGCGCCGCCGAAGAGGGTCGGGCCCAGCAGGACACCGGCCAGGACCTCACCGATCACCGCCGGTTGGTCGAACCGCCGGGCCAGCGAGCCGAGCAGCCGCGCGAGGAGCACGACGGCGGCGAGTCCGATGAGCAGTTCCGCGATGTGCTGGTTCTTCATGGATTCCCGTTTCGATGGGACGGGCAGGACGCGGGACGCGCTGACGCGGGAACCGGGCCGGTGGTGCGACGGTCGGCCCGCCGGCGGTGCGGGGGGTGCCGGGTCGCGGGGCCCGGGCGGCTGCGGGGGGCCGGTGCCGGGCGGGCTCGTGGGCGCCTGCGCCCGGCGGTTCCGTGCTCGGGGCTCCGGTGGGCGCCGCGGTACGGCCTGGACGGCGGTGGGGCGGCGCGGCCCCGCAGGCGTCGGCGCGGGGCCGGATACCGCCGCACGTTAGTGGGCGGTCGCCCACCCGTCAAGGCCGCCCGGGGCCGTGCGGGCGGACGCCTCCGGCGGATGGGCGGGGCGGGCCGGGTCGGGCCGGGGAACGCCGCCGCCCGGCCACCGATCGGCGGCCGGGCGGGGAAGGGGGCGCGGTCAGCGCGTCGGGACGACGGAGGTGACGACCTTGCGGACCTCGGCGGCCTCCGGGGCGACGCCCCGCCGGCCGGCGAACAGCAGGTGGCCGGTCCCGATCAGGGTGAGGGCGAGCATGTCGACGTCGGAGTCGGCCGGGATCCGGCCCCGCTCGCGCTCGGCGGCGAGGTAGGCGGTGATCATCGCGGTGGCCTCGGTCAGCACGGGTACGCCCGAGGAGCCGGCCTGGTGCAGCCGGGTGCGCAGTTCGTCCCGGGCGGTGACCAGGCCGACGATCGCCACGGCGACCGATCCGAACAGGTCGCTCAGCGCCTGGGTGAGGTTGTCGGCGACGGTCCCCGTCCCGGCCGCGGCGAGCAGGGAGCGGCCCTGGACCTCGATGCGGCCGATGCGGTCCAGCACGAGCGCGGTGAGGAAGGCGTCGAAGTCGGCGAAGTGCCGGTGCAGGACGCCCTTGGCGCAGCCCGCCTCGGTGGTGACGGCCCGGCTGGTCAGGGCGTTGGGCCCGCCCTGGAGCAGGACGCGCTCAGCGGCGTCGAAGAGCTGCTGGGAAACGTCGCGGATCGCTGTCCCCGTCGGCATCGTGCCACCTTCCGTTTCCGTACCGGCCTGATCTTTCCGTGGCGCATCGTGCCCGGAGCGATTGACGAGTGGGCACCTGCCCACTACGGTGGGCGCATGCCCACTATACCCCCAAACGGCTCTACGGGTATGCCCTCGGGGTGCCCGCACGCGGCGGCAGCAGGGCGCGACACCTACACCGTTCCGGCCCCGACCCTCGCGGCGTGGCGGCAGGCGCCGGTCCGGGAGGTCACCACCGAGTCCGGACAGAAGGGCTGGCTGGTCACCGGGATGGCGGAGGTGCGGACCGTCCTGTCCGACCCGCGGTTCAGCCGCGCCGAGGCCCGCCGGATCGGCGCGGTCGTCGTCCCCTCGGCCGTCCTGGCGAAGCCCGGCATCAACGACCTCGACGGACCGGAGCACGCCCGGATGCGCCGGCTGGTGGCCGGGGCCTTCAGCGCCCGCCGGATCCGCGCCCTGCGGCCGCGCGTCCAGGAGATCACCGACGGCCTGATCGCCGACCTCGCCGCCCAGGGCCCCACGGGCGACCTGGTGGCCGGCCTCTGCCGCCCGCTGCCGCTCACCGTCATCTTCGAGATCCTCGGCGTCCCGCAGCGCGACCGGGCCCGCTTCAGCGGCTGGGCCGACCGGGTCATGGCCACCACGGCGTACCCGCCCGGGGAGTCGCTGAAGGCGCTGGAGTCGGTGATCGGCTACATGGCCGACCTGGTCGCCGCCAAGCGCCGCGAACCCGACGACAGCCTGCTCCAGGAGCTGATCACGGCCCGCGACGAGGAGGACCGGCTGAGCGAGATCGAGCTCGTCCACCTCGGCTGCGGCCTGCTGATGGCCGGCAACGAGTCCACCGCGACCGAGCTCGGCAAGGGCCTGGCGGCCCTGCTGGACAACCCCGACCAGCTCGCTGCGCTGCGCGCCGACCCCTCGCTGGTGCCCGCCGCCGTCGAGGAGGTGCTCCGGTACACGCCGCTGAGCGCCCGGGAGAACGGCGGCCAGGTCCGCGCCACCACCTGCGACGTCGAACTCGGCGGCGTGCTGATCCCGGCGCGGAGCGTGGTGTTCGCCAGCCTGCCGGGCGCCAACTTCGACCCGGCCGCGTTCGCCGCGCCGGAGCGCTTCGACATCACCCGCGAGGGTGCGGACGCCCACGTCACCTTCGGGTACGGCGCCCACCGCTGCCTGGGCGCCCAACTTGCCCGGATGGAGCTGGAGGTGGCGTTCGGCAGCGTGCTGGCCGCCTTCCCCGGACTGCGGCTGGCCGTCCCCGGCGAGGAGCTGGCGAACGCGCAGGGCCGGCTGATCAGCGGGATGGAGGCGCTGCCGGTCACCTGGTGACCGCCCCGCCCGCCCGGCCCCGCACCCTTCGATCCCCCTGCGAAAGAGGACGAGCCGATGACCGATCGGACCACCACTCCGGCCACCCCGGCACCGGCGGGCGAGGCCCCGCCGTCGACCGAGGTGGCCGGCTTCTACGACGACCTCAGCGGCCTCCTGACCGACCTGTTCGGCGGGAGCCTGCACGAGGGCTACTGGACCTCCCCGGATGACCCGGCCACGATGGCCGAGGCGTCCGGGCAGCTCACCGACCTGCTGGCGGGCAAGCTCGGGCTGAAGCCGGGCGACCGCGCCCTGGACCTGGGCTGCGGCTCGGGCGCGCCGTCCATCCGGCTGGCCCGGTCGACGGGCGCGCGGGTCGTCGGCGTCACCAACAGCGCCGTGCAGATCGAGGCCGCCGTCCGTGCCGCCCGGGAGGCGGGCGTGGCCGACCGGGTGTCCTTCAGCTGTGCGGACGCGACCGTCCTGGACTTCGAGGCGGACTCCTTCGACGCCGTCCTGATGATCGAGTCGATCTTCCACCTGCCGGACCGGCTCGGCGCGCTGCGGGAGGTGGCGCGGGTGCTGCGCCCCGGCGGCCGGGTCGCGCTGACCGACCTGCTGGACCTGGACCCGGCGCCGGCGCCGATGGAGCAGGCGGTGGGGGACCTCGCGGAGCACTCCCGGGAGCACGGGCACGCCTCGCTGGTGGCCAGGCCGATCCCGCTGGCGGAGTACTCCGCGCTGCTGGAGCGGGCCGGGCTGGTGCCGGTCGAGCGGACCGACATCACCGAGCACACGGTGGCCCGCACGCTCGACTGCCTGCGGCGCCGGCTCACCGACGACAACGAGGAGCTGGTGCGCACCTTCGGCAGCCGGGTGGTGCGGCAGTACGAGTCCGTCCTCCCGCTGCTGGAGAAGGCCGGCTTCGGCTACGGCCTGGTGGTCGCCGCCGCTCCCGGGCGGCCGTGAAGCGGTCCGTCCGCCGGTCGGTCAGCCGCCGGTCGGCCGGCCGCTCCCGGTCGGCCGCCCGTGGGCGGCTGTTCGCGGGCGGCGGTCAACCGGCCTGGTGCGCGGGCGGATCGGACTGACCGACCGTCAGGTCGAGTTGACCAGTGGGCGTTCGCCCACCTAAAATGGGCACATGCCCACTAATCCGAGCAGTGAAGTGCATCAGCAGCGCCAGGTCGCGGAGTCGTTCGGGGTGGACGCCGAGCGCTACGACCGGGCCAGGCCCCGCTACCCCGAGGAGCTGGTGGAGCGTCTCGTCGCCGGCAGCTCCGGACGCGAGGTCCTCGACGTCGGCACCGGCACCGGCATCGCCGCCCGGCAGTTCCAGAAGGCCGGGTGCGGCGTCCTCGGGATCGAGCCCGACGCGCGCCTGGCCGAGGTCGCCCGCCGGTTCGGCCTGGAGGTCGACGAGGCGACCTTCGAGGAGTGGAAGCCGGCCGGCCGGCAGTTCGACGCGGTCGTCGCCGCACAGGCGTGGCACTGGGTCGACCCGGCCGCGGGTGCCGCCAAGGCCGCGCGGATCCTGCGGCCCGGCGGCCGGCTGGCGGCGTTCTGGAACGTCTTCCAGTTCCCGTCCGAGGTCGCCGACGCGATCGCCGAGGTCTGCCGCCGGGTCATGCCGAACGCGCCCTTCGACTTCGGGGCGATGCTCAACAACGCCATGGCCGGGTACGAGGGGTTCTTCACCAAGACCTCCGACGGGATCCGCGAGGCCGGCGGCTTCGGCGAGCCGGAGCAGTGGCGCTTCGACTGGGCGTGGAACTACAGCCGCGAGGCCTGGCTCGACCAGATGCCCACGCTGGGTGCGTTCACCCGGCTGCCGGCGGACAAGATGGCGGAGGTGCTGGAGGGCGCCGGGACCGCGATCGACGCCATGGGCGGCAGCTTCACGATGAACTACGCCACCGTGGCGGTCACCGCGGCGCGCACCGACGGCTGACCGCCGGGCCGCCCCGTGGGCCCCGGCCCCCGGGCGGCCCGCCCACCGGAACGTCCGTCGCCCGAGGGGACGCCGGTGACGGATCCGGGTCTCGTGGTGGCCGGCCACCACGAGACCCGGGAACTCCCACAGCCCTCCGACCGGACCCGGCCGCACGGCCGCGTCCTCCCCGGCCCGCGCGAGGGCCGGGGCACCAACGGACCCCTGGAGGGCGTCATGAGACTGCTGGTGCTGGGCGGAACCCACTTCGTGGGCCGCTCCGTCGTCGACGCCGCGCTGGAGCGCGGGGACAAGGTGAGCACCCTCAACCGGGGCAACCGCCCGGCCGCCGAGGGCGTCGAGCCCCTGATCGCCGACCGTACGGACCCGCGGGCCCTGCGCGCGGCCATCGGCGAGCGCACCTTCGACGCGGTGGTCGACACCTGGACCGGCGCCCCCAAGGTCCTCGGCGACTGCGCCGCGTTCCTGGCGGACCGGGCCGGCCACTGCTCCTACGTCTCCAGCTGGGTGGTCTACCGGCCCCCGGTGCCGCACGGCGCCGACGAGCGCGCGGCCACGATCGACGGCGACCCGGACGACCCCGGGGACGGCTTCTACCCGGTCGCCAAACGCGGCTGCGAGCTCGCCGTCCAACGTGCCTTCGGCGACCGCGCGCTGATCACCCGGCCCGGGCCGATGCTCGGCCCGTACGAGGACGTCGGCTCGCTGACCTGGTGGCTGCGCCGCGTCCGCCGCGGCGGGCGGGTCCTGGCGCCGGGCCGCGCCGACGACCCGTTCCAGTACGTCGACGTGCGGGACCACGCGCCCTGGCTGCTGGACGCGGCCGAGCGCGGCACCGGCGGCGTGTTCAACACGGTGTGCGCCCGCGGCCGCCACACCATGGGCGAGCTGCTGGAGACCATGCGCGAGGTGACCGGCTCCGACGCCGAACTGGTCTGGGTCGGCGACGACGACCTGCTGGCCGCCGGCGTCCGCCCCTACCTCGACATCCCGTTCTGGCTCCCCGCCGCGCTGCGGGGCGGCATCAACGACGTCGACGTCTCGGCCGCGCACGCCGCCGGCCTCGACACCGGCCGCCCGCTGCGGGACACCCTGGCCGACAGCTGGTCCTGGCTGGAGCGCGAGGGCGAGCCGCCGTGGCAGGCGGCCGCCGCACGGGGGCTGGATCCGGCCCTGGAACAGCGGGTGCTCGACCGGATCGGCTGACCGCCGCGACCGCGGCCGCCGGGGGGAGGACGACAGCCCACCGGCACCGACGACGATGCGGTCGCCCGCGGCCGGGTGACACCCCCGGGCGACCGCGAAGGAGTGGACATGGCACGAGGCGGGACCGCCCCGACGGGGCGCCTCTCCCAGCGGGAGGCGGAGGACGGCTTCTACAACGACACCAGCGAGTTCCTCGCCGAACTGTCGGGTGGAAGCCTGCACATGGGGTACTGGGAGTCCCCGGACGACCCGGCCACGATGGCCGAGGCGTCCCGGCGGCTCACCGCGCTGATGGTGGAGCGGGTGGGGGTCGGCCCGGGGCGGCGGGTGCTCGACATCGGCTGCGGGACGGGCGCGCCGGCGATCCAGCTGGCGACGTCGACCGGCGCCTCGGTCGTCGGGGTCACCAACAGCCCGGTCCAGGCGCGGCTGGCCACGGCCAAGGCCCGGGAGGCGGGGGTCGCCGACCGGGTGGAGTTCCGCTGCGAGGACGCCGCCGGCCTCTCCTTCGCCCCGGAGTCCTTCGACGCGGTGTGGCTGTTCGAGTCGATCATGGCGATGCCGGACCGGCTCGCCGTGCTCCGGCAGGCCGCCGCCGTCCTGAGGCCCGGTGGACGGCTCGCCCTGACCGACTTCCTGGACCGGTCCGCGCCCGCCGCGTCGCGGCCGGCCGAGGCGCCGCAGTACGCCGTGCTGATGGGCAAGTTGACGGCGCTCCAGGAGTACCCGGCCCTGCTGGAACGGGCCGGCCTGACCCCGCTGGAGATCACCGACGTCAGCGACCGGACGGTGGCCCGGACCCTGGCCTGCATGCGGCGCACGCTGGAGGGCGACCGCGCGTCGCTCACCGAGCGGTTCGGCGCCCAGGTCGTGGACCAGTTCGACAGCATCGTGCTGCGCCTGGAGGCCGCCGGATTCGGCTACGGCATCGTCGTCGCCGAACGGTCCTAGGCACAGCACAGTACGGCCGAGCCGGCCCGCCGCCACCCTCGCCGGGTGGCCGCGGGCCGGCTCCGCCGTGCCGGGGCCGAGGACGGGCGGCGCTACGGCCGGACGAACCCGACCTCGGGGAAGGCCGGGGAGGGGCCGTCGAACAGCGGGCCCGGGATCCCGCGCAGCTGTTCGTCGAGGAAGGCGCCGACGTAGGAGCGGGTGATCCCGGTGGCGCGCTCACCCGAGACCGTCCCGAACAGGGCCGGGGCCAGGACGGGCGGGATCACCTCGGTCAGGTCGAAGTGCTCGTACAGCCAGTGGGCGTCGCTGAAGGACATGTGGCCGGCGGTGGGCACGCTCAGCCAGCGCTTCCAGCCGGTGAGAGCGGCCCAGCGGTCGGCCCAGTTGGCGGCCGGGGTCCCGCCGGCGGTGGGCCACTGGGCGCCGAGCAGCAGCACCGGGCGGGTCAGCGGCCGCGCGGGCGGCGGGGTGAAGAAGGTGCCCTCCAGATTGACGGCGGCCGCCACCCGGGGATCCTCGGCCGCGGTCTCGACGGCGGCCGAGCCCCCGATGGCGTGGCCGGCGACGGCGATCCGGGAGCAGTCGACGCCGAACCCGGAGCGGGCCGGGGTCAGCCGGTCGAGCAGGAAGCGGATGTCCCGCACCCGGCTGCGCACGACGTCCGCCCCGCCCTGGCCGGTGCAGTTGAGGCAGGGCTCCACCCGGTGGCCGGGGAACTCCACGACCGCCTCGTAGGTGTGGTCCAGCGCGGCCACCAGGTAACCCCGGGAGGCGAGGTCCTCGGCGAGCGAGGTCAGGGAGACCCGGCTCATGCCGAAGCCGGGGGACAGCACGACCAGCGGCCGCCGTCCGGGCAGCGGCAGCGCGTCGAGGGTCGCGTGGGTGCGTACGGTGGCGAGCGCGTCCGTGCCGAACGCGGCGGTGGACAGTTCGGGGGACATGAACGGGGCCGTGCGCTCCGAGGGGAGGAGGGCCGGGTACCAGACGGTGGTCATGAGTTCCCGGAAGGCGGTGTCCGGCTTCCACGGGTCGGGCCGCGAGGTGTCGACGAGGTGGAGCGTCCTGGTGCCGACCGGACGGCCGCCGGTGGGGGCCGGGAGCTCGGGCCCGGTGGCGGCGGCCCGTAAGGAGGGCCCGGCGGGGGCGGCGGAGGCCGGCGGGGTGCCCGCGATCAGCAGCAGCCCGAGGACCGCTGCCAGCGGGGCGACGAGGCGTATGAATCGTTGCGACATGCGCCTCATGCTACGAGGAAGTGGGCGATTGCCCACCTCATTTCCGGAAACGGGCCGACGGATCGCCGGGCTGTCGAAGGGGCGTGCGTCTCCGCCGCTTACAGGCGATGCGAGGGACCGTCACCCTCGCCCGGCGTCGGCGGGCAGCAGCCGCGCCAGCTCCCCCGCCGTCCGCGCCCAGGCCGCGGTGCCGGGGTCGATGACGTCGAAGTGGTCGGCCCCGGGCAGCTCCAGCAGGACCGCCTCCGGCCCGGCGGCCTCGGCGTAGCGCCGGCTCAGCTCGTACGGCACGTGCCGGTCGGCGGTGCCGTGCACCACCAGCTGCGGCAGGCCGAGCGGGAGCAGCGCCATCGGGTCGGCCTGCCGGTACACCCGCGGCCGGTCGGCCGGCCCGCCGCCGAGCAGTTCGGCCACCGCGCCGTCGCTCAGGCCCAGCCGCGCGGCCAGGCGCAGGTCGCAGACGCCGGCCAGCGACACCGCCACGGCCGGCGCCACCGGGCCCGAGGACGCGCGGGGCCGCCGGGCCGCCCAGAGCGCCAGTTGGCCCCCGGCCGAGTGGCCGATCACCGCGACCCGGGCGGGATCGACCGCCCCGCCGCCGAGGGAGGCGACGGCGTCCAGCGCGGCGGCCACGTCCCGGAAGGTGCCCGGCCAGCCGCCGCCCGGCAGGCCCGTGCGCCGGTACTCGACGTTCCAGACCGCGTAGCCGCGGGCCTGGAGGTCGGCGGCGAGCAGGTGCATCAGGTCGAGCCGGTAGCGCGCCCGCCAGTAGCCCCCGTGGATCAGCACCGCCGCCGCGCCGTCGCCGCCGGGCCAGTACTCGCCGTACTGCTCCGGTGCGGGCCCGTAGCGGACGATCCGGTAGGCCCCCGGCGGGCCGGCGGTCAGCCGCGCCAGCTCCGGCGGGTAGGTCTCGCCCGCGCTCCTGTCCGTCGTCGTCATCAGGTCGGCCCGTCCGTGGTCTCCGGGAAGTCCAGGTGCCGGCCGGAGGCGACCACCTCGCGCAGCCGCGAGAGCCCGGTGTGGACGTCGGTGTAGCGGGTGTAGAGGGGCGGGAACCCCAGCCGGAGGCGCTGGGGGGCGCGGTGGTCGGGGACCACCCCGACCGACTTCGCGGCCTGGCACACCTGCCAGGCGGCCGGGTGATGCAGTGTCAGGTGGGCCCCGCGGCGCCGCGGGTCGGCCGGTGAGGCGACCCGGAAGCCGAGCGGGACGAGCCAGGCGTCGACCAGCGCCTGCGCGTAGTCGGCCAGCCCCCGGCCCTTGGCGGCGATGGCCTCGATGCCGGCGGCCGCCGTGAGCCGCAGGCCCTCGCGCACCGCGTAGCCGGCCAGCACCGGGGGAGTGCCGACCAGGAAGCGTTCGATCTCCGGCACGGGCCGGTAGGACGGGCCCATGGCGAACTGGTCGGTCTGCCCGAACCAGCCCCAGATCGGCTGCCGCAGCCGCGGCTGGAGATCCCGCCGGACGTAGAGGAAGGCGGGCGACCCCGGGCCGCCGTTGAGGTGCTTGTAGGTGCAGCCGACGGCCAGGTCCGCGCCCGCCGCGGAGAGTCCGACCGGCACCGCGCCCGCCGAGTGGCAGAGGTCCCAGAGGACCAGCGCGCCGTGCCGGTGCGCCTCGGCCGTCACCCCCGCCAGATCGGTCACCGCGCCGGAGCGGTAGGCCACGTGGGAGAGGCAGACCAGCGCCACCCGCTCGTCCAAGGCCGCCGCCACCTCGGGCAGCCGCAGTCCCTCGTCGGGATCCACCGCGATCTGCCGCAGCGTCAGGCCGCGGGCGGCGGCGATGCCCTCCAGGATGTAGCGGTCGGTGGGGAAGTTGTCGTCGTCGGTGAGGATCACATCGCGCCCGGGCCGGGCGTCGAGCGCGGCGACGGCCAGCTTGTAGAGGTTGACGCCGGTCGAGTCCGACACCACCACCTCGCCCGGTTCGGCGCCGACGATCCCGGCCGCGAGGTCGCCGATCTCCCGGCCGAGCGGCAGCCACCGCCGCCAGCCGTCGATCAGCTCCGAGCCCCACTCCTCGACGGCCTCGTGCAGCCGGTCGCGGGTCGCCCGCGGCAGCCGGCCCAGGGAGTTGCCGTCCAGGTAGACCACCGCCGGATCGGCGATCACGAACTCCTCGCGGTGGCCCGCCAGGGGATCCTGGGCGTCCAGCCGCCGGGCCTGTGCCAGGAACGGCTCGTCAGGGGGCTCGCCGGGTGCCGCGGGGGAATCCGTCCGCCGCGTGCCGGACCTGACCGTCCCTCCGAAATCAGTCACCCGTTCACCGTAGTGGGCACTTGCCCACTCGTCAACGACGTACGGTCCGCACCCGAACGGCGGGTCCGCGCCGGAGGCCGCGCCGGTGGACGGGCGGTCTCCGGAAGCGGGGCGCGGACCCGCCGGCGACCGGGCCCCGGCGACGGGGGTGCGCCGGGGGCCCGGGGATCATGGGTTCAGCGCCTGCCGCCGAAACGCAGCTTCCACGGGGTGAGCGCGGATTCCAGCTGGACCGCCAGGCTCATCTTCGAGACGCCCTGCTCGCGTTCCTCGAAGCGGATCGGCACCTCCAGGATGGTGAACCCCCGGCTGACCGCGCGGTGGTTCATCTCGACCTGGAAGGAGTACCCGTTGCTGTGCACGGAGTCCAGGTCGATCGCGCGCAGGGTCTCGGCCCGCCACGCCTTGTACCCGGCGGTGGCGTCCTTCAGGCGCAGCCGCAGGATCGCGTTGACGTAGAGGTTGGCCCAGGCCGAGAGGGCCTTGCGGGTCCAGGGCCACTCGGAGGCGGTCGAGCCGCCGGGTACGTAGCGCGAGCCGATCACGGCGGCGGCGTTCCTCGTCAGCAGCGTGTCGATCATGACCGGGAGCACCGAGGCCGGGTGCGAGAGGTCGGCGTCCATCTGGACGACGATGTCGGCGCCCTCGTCCAGCGCCCGGGTCATGCCGGCGACGTAGGCGCGGCCGAGGCCGTCCTTGGCGCTGCGGTGCAGCACGCCGACGGTCTCCGGCGCGTCGGCGGCGAGTTTGTCCGCGACCTCGCCGGTGCCGTCGGGCGAGTTGTCGTCGACCACGAGCAGGTGCAGGTTCGGTACCGGCAGGTCCGCGAGCAGACCGGCCAGGACGGGCAGGTTGTCCCGCTCGTTGTAGGTCGGCACGACGACGACGGTCTTCGGGGGTACGGCGGTCATCGGCAGCTCCTCCGTGGGGAAGCGGGTCAGGGGCCGGTCGCCGGGCGCTCGGGCGAGGCCGCGTGGCCCGTTCGCGCGAGCGGGCGGGCCGGGGTGCCGGCGAAGAACTCGAGGATCTGACGGTTCACGTCGTCCGGCTGCTCCAGGTACCCGTAGTGACCCGCGCGGTGGATCTGCTGGTGGACGGCGCCGGGGATGGCGCGGGCCACCTCGGCGACCAGGTGCGGGGGCGTGACCAGGTCGTCGGTGAAGCCGATGACCAGGCACGGCGTGGTGATCGCGGCGTAGGCCGCGAGGCGTCCGGAGTCCGGCGTGATGGCGAGCTGGTGCCGCAGCCCCGGCCCGGGGGCCGACGACTGCTCGAACACCGACAGCCAGTCGGACACCTCCAGATCGTCGTCGAGGGTGTGCGGGGACAGGTTCTGAAGCGCCTGCATCGCTGCGTGGTACCGGGGCGGCAGCGTGATGCCGGAGTCCAGCAGCTCGACCTCGGCCCGGGCGGCGGCCGCGCGCAGCTGGTCGTCGCGGCCGCGGGTGGCCATCAGGACGGCGGCGGTGGCCAGGTCGGGCCGGGTGAGTAGCAGTTCCTGCACCACGTGTGCGCCGAGCGACGTCCCCACCAGGCGGCACGGCCCGGCGTCCAGGTGCTCGATGAGCCCGGCGAGGTCGGCCACCAGGTCGGCGGCCGTGAAGCCCTCCTCGCCCGGGTCGCTCGGCGGCACGCCCCGGGAGTCGTACGTGATCACCCGGTAGCCGGCCCCGGTGAGCGCCGGCACCTGGTGCAGGTGCCACGCCCGGCCGCGACCGCCCGCGCCCATGACCATGACGACCGGCTCCCCGCCCTCGCGGCCCTCGCGGCCGGAGGGGCCGTGGTCGTCGTAGTGCAGCCGTGTCCCGCCGACGGTCGCGACGCCCATCAGCGTGCGGTCATGCGGTCGGCGAGGCTCTTCGGACGCATGTCGGTCCAGTGCTCCTCGACGTACGCGAGGCAGGCCGCGCGGTCCGTGTCGGCCAGTGAGACCGACCAGCCCTCGGGGACGGCGGCGAAGGCCGGCCAGAGCGAGTGCTGGCCCTCGTCGTTGACCAGCACCTTGAAGGTCCCGTCGGGGTCGTCGAACGGGTTCGTCATGTCAGCTCCTTCGGGGGGACGGGTTTCAGGAGAGTTCCTGGCCGGAGACGAGCGTCTCGGCGTAGCCGAAGACGTGGCCGCGTCCGACCGACACCGGCCGCAGCGAGGCGAAGTCCGCGTCGAGCACGTCGAACATCTCCAGGCTGGCGTCGCCCGACCAGATCTCGGAGAACTCGACCCCCGTGACGGTCGAGGTCACCAGCCCGACGGGCGGCTGCTCACCGGCGATCCACTGCGGCTGGACCCGGCTGTGCACCAGCGGCACGTTGTGCAGCGACGGCGGCTCGGGGGACTCGTCGGTCACGCTCACCGAGGCCTGGGCGATCCGGCGGCCGCCCGTGGAGGCGGTGCCGTGGTACGTGCCCGCGGCGGAGCCCAGCGGGCCCGCCTTGCCGACGCGCATCGGCCGGGTCTGGTGCACCTCGCCGAACTGCTTCGGCATGCCCTGCACCCAGCCGCGCAGCAGCGGCACGGGCTGGTCGACCCAGGCGTACGGGCAGCGGGCCAGCGGGCGGCCGCGGTACTCGCAGCCGAGCAGGATCAGGAACTCGCTGAACTGGCTGGTGCCGGGCTCGGCCAGCTCGGTGCCCGGCTCCGAGCACCACTGCCAGTGCGCGAAGACCGCGGCGGCCTGGCCGGGGTCGGCGCCGAGGTCCAGCTCGGGCGGGAGGAACCGCGCGGCCGCCTCCGGGTCCACCCGGTAGTCGACCATGACGACCTCGCCGGAGAAGTGCCACGGCGGAGGGGTCAGCGTGGACGAGGTGCCGGAGGGGGAGAGCGGGAGACTGTAGCCGCGCAGGGGGCTGACGACGGGACTGGTCATCGGGGGGTTTCCTCGTTTCTCCAGGCGGCGGCGAGCCGTGCGGCCGCCTCCGCCAGACGGTCGGGCGAGTTGAGGCTGTACGCGAGCCGCAGGTGGGTGCCGGCCGCGCCGCCGAAGCGGGAGCCCGGTGCCACCGCGACGCCCGCCCGGTCGGCCGCGGCGAGCAGCGAGGCCTCGCTGCGGCGCGGGTCGAAGGTCAGCCAGACGAAGAAGCCGCCGGCCGGACGGTCGATGGCGACCGACTCGCCCAGGCCGGCCCGCAGGGCGGCGACGAGCGTGTCGCGCCGCAGCCGCAGCTGTTCACGCAGCCACAGCAGGCGCCGGTCGTAGCGGCCGTCGCGCATCAGCATGGCCACGGCCAGCGAGGTCAGGTGGTTGAGCGCGCCGCCGCTGACCAGCTGGCCGCGGTCGGTCAGCGTGCGGATCAGGGCCGGTTCGGCCTCCAGCCAGCCCAGCCGCAGGCCGGGTCCGAGCGTCTTGGCGAACGAGCCGAGCCGGATCACGCCCCGCCGTCCGGCCAGCGCGGCGAGCGGCGGCGGCGGGGCGACGCGGTCCAGGCCGAGCTCCGCGTACGCGTCGTCCTCCACGATCGGCACGCCGTGCCGGGCGGCGACCACGAGCAGTTCCCGGCGGCGCGCCTCGCCCGCGACCGTGCCGGTCGGGTTGTGGAACGTCGGCGTCAGGTAGACGAACGCCACGTCCTCGCCGAGCGACAGGGCGTGGTCGAGGGCCTGCGGCCGTACGCCCTCGTGGTCGGCGTCCGCCTCGCGCAGCCGCAGGCCGTGGTCGGCCATGATGCTCCGGCCCAGGTCGTAGGACGTGCGCTCGACCACGACGGACCGGCCGGGCCGGCCCAGGGCGGTGCAGAGCAGGGTCAGCGCCTGCGAGGTGCCGGCGGTGACCATGACCTCCTCGGCCGTGCAGCCGTGCCGGGCCGCCAGCAGGGCGCGCACCGGGTCGGCCCCGGCGTTGGCGCCGTAGCTGAGCGCCGCGGGTCCGAACTCGGTGAGGGCCTCCGCGTAGAGCGGGAGCACCTCGTCCACCGGCAGCAGGTCCGGTTCGAGGTAGCCGGGGCCGAGGTCGATGACCCCGGGCGGGGGGACGGCCTGCACCACCCCCGCACGCCACCACCGGGCGTGCGGGAGCGGTGCGACCTTGGTGTCGGGTGGAACCATCAGCCCTGCTGCCCCGGTGTGTCGAGGAGGGCCGCGCGCAGCACCTGGGCGCCCGCGAGCAGGGTGGAGGGGTTCCGGGACAGCGCCAGGCGCAGCATCCGGTCGCCCTCGTGCGGCCGCGCCCAGTGGAACTTCTGGCAGGGCAGCACGTAGAGGTTGCGGGTGCGGACCGCCGACCAGACGTCCAGCGCCAGCCGGGAGCCGACGTGCAGGCGCTCCACGCTGGTGCGGGCGTGCTGGTCGACGAAGCTCATGTCCGGCACGCCCTCGAACTCGGCGCGCACCAGGGCCCGGTGGTCGGCGATGGTGCGCTGGAGGTCGGCCAGGCCGCCGTCCGCGCCGTCGTCGGAGAACCGCTTCACCATGAGCATGATCAGCGGCGAGGTGCCGAGCAGGATGTCCGAGTGGATCTTCTCGATCGGCAGGTCGATGTTGGCCGAGCGGACCAGCCAGCCGATCTTGAGCTCCAGGGTCGGCCACAGCTTGCCGGTGTCCTCGATGACCACCCAGCGGCAACCGCTCGCGTCCAGGACGGCGTAGTGGTCGAACTGCGCGGCGGGGTCGAACCCGCGGAACGAGGTGTCCAGGGCCAGCACCACGTCGTGCTCGGCGCACTGCTCGGCGAGCCTGCGCAGGCGCTCCTCGGTCATCACCCGGCCGGTGGGGTTGTTCGGCGTGGTGATGAAGACGCAGCCGACCTGGCCGAGCAGCTCCGCCGGCAGGTCGTCGTCGTGGGCCTGCTCCTCCTCGACCGGGACGAGCCGCAGGCCGACGCCGCGCAGGATGTCGGGGATGTTGTCGAAGGTGGGGTGGATCAGCGCCACCGCGTCGGTCCTGGTGACCAGCGAGCGGGCGAGGATCTCCATGGCCAGCGAGGACGAGTAGCAGGCCAGCGTCCGTCCGGCGGCGAACGGGTGGCTGTGCTGGCCGAGCATGCCGAAGAACGAGTCGGCGGCCTCCTGTTCGATCTCGGACACCGGGCGCATGGCGGCCTCGGCCCACAGGTTCGGCAGGTCGGCGATGACCTTGCTCTGGGCGGCCGTGAGCTGCTGACGGGCGTGCCCGTCGGCGAGGTTCATCGAACTGTCCAGGGCGAGGGTCTCGAACTGCGTCAGGTTCTCCGCGGAGACCGTCGACTGAATTCTGTTCACAAGCACCTCTCAAGTGAGTGTGTGGCGACGTGTGCTTGGAGCCGCGGCGGTCGCCGCGACTCACCGGCGCGCGGGGCGCCGGGATAGGAATCGATTGACCACTGTCAGCAGAACGCGAATTGCGTGAGCAATTGCTCGACATCGTCGGTGCGGTCACCGGAAGCCAATCCGGTCTTCCCGACGAAGCGTTTGAGGTAACCGGCACCTTCGGTGCCTCCGGACCCCGTCGTGTCCGGCAGATAGCGACGGCCGAATCCGTAGTGCCGGCCGCGCCAGACGTGCAGCGGCGCCTCGCCCGCGGTGAACGCCTCGCGGACGCCGGCGTCCCGGTCGCAGGCCGTGGCGTCGCGCAGGGAGACGAACTCCCGCAGCACCGGGTCGTTGACCGGGGCCAGGTGCGCGAACCGCTCGTAGGTCTCGGTCTTCCGGTCGTCGTAGCCGTACACCACCAGTTCCATCAGGTGGTAGTTGAGCGACTGGACGGCGCTGGCGCTGCCGGTCGCGTCCCGGAAGCCCATGAAGAGCTCCGGGGTCAGCGTCTTCAGCGCGTGGAAGAGGACGTTCAGCAGCTCGGCCGCCGCGTTGAACTGGCTCATCCGCAGGGCGTACTCGCCGGCGTCGCGGCCGACGGCCTCGGTGGCGCCGCGCGCGGTCCGGCGGACGAGGAAGAAGCCGACCTCGCAGGCCTGCACGGTGCGCATGAAGATGTGCTCGTCGTGCTTGTCCGACCGGCGGAACCCCGAGCAGCGGTTGACCACCGACAGGTCGTGGACCAGCGCGTCGTCGTGCCCGGCGAGCCGGACCAGCTCGGCGCTCGCCATGGTGCGGCCCGGGCCGAGGGGGAATCCTCCCAGGTGGTCGAGCACGGCCTCCAGGCGGCGCACGCGTTCGGCGCCCTCCTCGACCGTGGTCTCGTGCAGTCCGGCCTCGCGCACCTCCAGCGCGATCAGGTCGGCCACGAGCGCGTGCACCAGCAGCAGGCCCGCCTCGTACGGGTCCTTCCAGCGGGCGAAGTACCAGCCGGTCACGTGCAGTCCGGTGTAGCGGTAGTACTCGGGGATGTCGAGACGCCGGCTGAACGGCCGGGTCAGGAGCCGCAGGATCTCGTTCTCGTCGGTGTCCGGTCCGGCCAGGGCCGCGTCGTGGCGCTCGGACAGCTCCAGGACCTCGTCCTCGGGCAGCTCGGCGACGGCCGTCGCGTGCAACCGGTCGGCCAGCTCGACGCAGGAGTCGGGCAGTTCCCGCGAGCCGGTCAGGGTGGCGGCCCAGGCGGCGCTCACCGCCCGGACCCGCCCTCGGCGCGCCGACCGACGATCAGGTGCTTGTCCCCGGCGGAGCGCCGGACCGTGCCGTCCGTGAAGCCGGCCCGGCCCAGCAGGTCGAGGTACTCGGCCGCGGTCCGGTGCCGGCCCTCGGTCTCGACGTGCATGGAGAGGTTCATGACGGCCGTGGCGAGCGGGCCGCTGCGGTCGTCGTGGAAGAGCCGCTCCATGATCAGGACCCGGCCGCCGGGCAGGCACGCCTCGTACGCCTTGCGCAGCAGCGTCACACAGGTCTCGTCGTCCCAGTCGGACAGGATGTAGCCGAAGGCGAAGCAGTCGCCGGCCGGCAGCGGGTCGCGGAAGAAGTCGCCGTCCGCGAAGCCCAGCCGGTCGCCGAGCCCGTGCTCGGCGGCCCGCGCGGCCAGGTGCGGACCGACCCGGGGGAGGTCGAACACGGTCGAGCGCAGCTGCGGGAAGGCCTTCAGGGCGGCCACCGAGAAGGGGCCGCTCGCCCCGCCCACGTCGATCAGCTGCCGGGCGTCGCCCAGGTCGGCCAGGGCGGCGAGCTCGTGCGAGACGTGGTGGCTGAGGCCCCACATCGCGTTCAGGAAGCGGCCCACCGACTCGTCGTCGCGGTAGATGGCGTCGAAGGGGGCCGGCGCGTCCCGGTCGGTCTCGGCCTTGCCCACGTCCAGGTAGCCGCTCAGCCGCCCGAACTGCCCGGCGGTGTCGTCGATCAGGTGACCGACGAACCCCATCAGGTAGCGGGGGTCCTCGCGGTCGACGTACGGACGCACGTCCGCCGCGAGGGCGTAGCCCTCGGCGTCCGCCTCCAGGACGCCGAAGGAGGACAGGACGAGCAGGAGCCGTTCGAGGGTGTCCTCGTCGACGTCCAGGGCGGCCGCGATCTTCCCGGCGCTGTCACCGCCGTGTCGTGTCAGGTGCTCGAATACGCCGTGCCGGTCCGCGACGCGCAGAGCGTGGGTGGCGTACATTCCGTAGACGGCGCGTTCCAGATCCGCAGGAATCATTGTTTTCGCTGCCCATCGATGCGAGGGAATTTTCAAGCGTTGTCGGCGCGGCAGATTTCGTCGCGGCCGCCGAGATTTCCGGGCGGGACCCGCCCACGGCCCGGCGGCTGAACGCCCCCCGGGGTCGACGAGAAGTATTTCGGCGGGCGGGGTGGAGCGGCCATGTTGTTGACCGCAGAGCGAAACCCGCAGTTCGGAGCCGTTATCCGGGCCGTGGGCCTTGGCCGGGGCGGTGCTTGAACGGGGGAGACGCCCGGCCGGCGCCCCCGTGCCCCCGCCGTGGCCCGCCGGACCGGCCGGGAGGGCGGCCCGGGAGGGCGGCCCGGGAGCCCTCGTCCGGGGTACGAGCCTGTTCGAGTGCGGGCCGGCCGGGGCGGGCGGGACGCCGGTCGCGCGGCGAACGGCCCGGTGACGGTATTTCAAACGGGGGAGAACGAGTGGATGTCGTATTGGTGCGGGATCCGCGCATTCGACGGGACCGGCGTCGGTGTCGCCGGCCCGGGCATTCCGGCCAGTGCCCCGGCCGGTGTCGTCCGGGAAGTCCGGCACCGCCGCCGAACCGGTGCCCGGGATCCCCGACTCCCCGGATTCATCTGCCAACACGGCGAGTTGGGGTCGTGACCCGGTAGTGTGCGCGCGGGAAGTGCCCTCCCTCGGTGGTGGCGGAAGCCCTGGACCGGCCTCGTCGTCCCAGCTCAGAAGGCGCTTTTCGCTTTTCCGATCTTGATCCTGGTTCCGGTCCGGCCGAAACGCGCGGGCCGGTCCGTCCGCCGGTGGAAAGCCGGGAGCCGGACGCCGGGTCCGGGCGGGGCGGCCGCCCGGGGTGTCCGGGTCTTATGGAAGGCGCAGGTGAGGGTCGTTATTCGCAACTGTTCGAGGCGTGGCCAAAAATCGTTTTCCGCCGGAGCCGGGTTGATCGGGAAGGGCGCCGGACGGTACCGTTCCAGCAAAGTGGGAAAGGGTGTGCAGTGACCAGTAGGTATGCTCTGTTATTGGAATCCGTGACGAAAACCTACGGTTCCGGTCGTAATGCGGTCACCGCCTTGGACGACGTGACGATAGGCGTGCCGCGCGGGACGTTCGTCGCGATCATGGGCCCCTCCGGCTCGGGCAAGAGCACGTTCCTGCACTGCTCGGCGGGTCTCGACAAACCCACGAACGGCGGGGTGACCCTCGGTGACACCCGCCTGGCCGGACTGGACGAGGAGCAGCTCACCGAGATCCGCCGGGAGCGCGTCGGGTTCGTCTTCCAGGCGTACAACCTGCTCGACTCGCTCACCATCGCCGACAACGTGGGCCTGCCGTTCCGGCTGGCCGGCGCCCCCGTCCCCGCCGACCGGGTGAACGCCGAGCTGGCGAACGTCGGGCTCGCCGACATGGGCGACCGCTACCCCGGGCAGCTCTCCGGCGGTCAGCGCCAGCGCGTGGCCATCGCCCGGGCCCTCATCACCAGACCCGATGTGATCTTCGCGGACGAGCCGACCGGCGCGCTCGACACCCGGACCGGCAAGCAGGTCCTCCAGCTGCTGCGGGGGGTCGTCGACCAGACCGGCCAGACCGTGGTGATGGTGACCCACGACCCGGTCGCCGCCTCGCACGCGGACTCGGTGACCTTCCTGGCCGACGGCCGGCTGGCCGGCGAGCTCAGGGGTCCGACGCCGGAGAAGGTGGCCGACCGGATGACCCGGCTGGGTGAGTGGTGAGCCGCGGGACCGGCGCAGGCACGGCGGATCCGCGGGTGGCCCCGAAGGCGAAGAAGAAGGTCCGCACCCTCTCGCGCGAGAACCTCGCGCTGGCCTGGAGCACGATCCGCGGCCGCAAGGGCGGCTTCACGGCGGTGCTGATCGCCGTCGCGGTCGGCTCCGCCGTGATCACCGCCTGCGGTGTGCTGCTGGAGACCGGGATCAGTTCCGGGGTCCCGGCCGAGCGGTACCACCGGGCGACCGTGGTCGTCGGCGGCTACCAGGCCCTGTCCGTCGACGGCGACACGGACCCGCGGCTCTCCGAGCGGGTCACCCTGCCCGCCGACACGGTGGCGAAGGTCGCCGCCGTCAAGGGCGTCGAGTCCGCGGTCGGCGACATCAGCGTCCGGATGACCGTGGTCGCGAAGGACTCCGTCCTCGACGGCCCGCCCGTGTACGGGCACGGCTGGTCCGCCTCGGTGCTGGCGCCGTTCACCCTGCGCTCGGGCACCCAGCCGCAGGGGGCCGACGACGTCGTGCTCGACGCCGACCTCGCCGGACGGGCCGGGGTCGCCCCGGGGGACAAGGTCACGCTGGTGGCCGGGTCGACGCCGAAGTCGTACAAGGTCAGCGGCGTCGCCGCGCCCGCGGTCACGCTCGACCGGCAGTCCGCGGTGTTCTTCACCGACGACCAGGCGGCGAAGCTGTACGGCACCTCCGAGCGGATCGACGCGGTCGGCGTGCTGGCCGCGGACGGGACCGACGCGGGTGACCTCGCCGACCGGATCGAGGAGGCCGTGCCCGGGGTGGTCGCCGCGACCGGTGACGACCGCAGCGACGTGGAGACGCTCGACATCGGGCAGATGCGCTCGTTCGTCATCGAGGTGGCCAGCGCCTTCGGCGCCACCATGATCCTGCTGGTGATCATCGTGGTCTCCGGCACGCTGGCCCTGTCGGTGCAGCAGCGCCGCCGTGAGCTGGCGCTGCTGCGGGCCGTCGGCGCCACCCCCCGGCAGGTGCTGCGCATGATCGGCGGCGAGGCCGTGATCGTCGGCGGGATCGGCGCCGTGCTCGGCGCGATCCCCGGCATCCTGCTCGCCATGCTGCTGCACAGCCTGTTCGCGGCGGCCGGGGTGCTGCCGTCCGGGTTCTCCCTGGTGATCTCCTCGACCCCGGTGCTGTGCGCCGTGCTGATCTGCGTCCTCGCGGCCCGGGTCGGCGGCTGGCTCGCGGCCCGGCGGGCCGCGAAGGTCAGCCCGGTCGAGGCGCTCGGCGACGTGGCGGTGGAACCGAAGAAGCTCGGCTGGGTCCGGCTCACGATCGGCATGCTGCTCGTGCCCGGCGGCCTGGCCATCGCGGTCGTGCTGCCGATCGTGCTGCCCGGCGAGTCGGGCGTCGAGGGCGCCGCCAGCTCCGCGCTGGTCCTGGTGATCGCCGTCGGCCTGCTCGGGCCGAAGCTGTTCGCCGGTGTCGCGGCCATGCTGGGCCGTCGCAGGGGCGGCGGCCCCACCTGGTTCCTGGCCGTGGCCAACTCCCGGGCCCGGGCCCGCAGGCTGAGCTCCGCCACCACCCCGCTGATCATGGGTGTGACCATGGCGGCCGCCCAGCTCTTCAGCGCCACGACGCTCGCCGCGACCGCGCAGGACCAGGTCGTCGACGGCGTGATCGCCGATCGCGTGGTGCTCGCCGAGGGCGCGGGGATCTCCCCCGGCCTGGCCGACGAGCTCCGGGGCGTCCCCGGAGTCCGTACGGTCGGCCCGGTCGCCCGGACCTCGACGATCCTCACCTGGCCCGACGGCGACGGCCTCCAGTACCGGATCTCCTCGGCGCAGGGCGTCGAACCGGCGGCCGTCCCGGACACCATGAAGCTGGACGTGCTGCGCGGCGACCTGAACGCCCTCACCGGGACGGCCACGGTCGCGCTCAGCCGCCTGGTCGCCGGCACGGTCGGCGTCGACGTGGGCGGCAGCGTCGACGTGCACCTCGGCGACGGCACCACGGAGAAGGCCAAGGTGGTCGCGGTCTACGAGAACGGGCTCGGGTTCGGCGACGTCACGCTGCCCCACGACGTGGTCATCGCGCACACCACCGACCACCTCGACCAGTGGCTGATGGTGAACGCCGGCCCGGAGGCGGACCTGGCCGCGGCACTGAAGCCGTACCCGACGGTGAGCGTGCACGACGCCGAGGCGGTCACCGCCGCACCGAGCGACGCGGGCGCCAACGGGGTCAGCCTGGTGCTCAACGCCGTCCTGCTCGGCTACCTCGCCATCGCCGTCGTCAACACGCTGGTGATGGCGACGATCTCGCGGCGCGGCGAGTTCGCCCTGCTGCGCCTCGTCGGCACCCGGACCGGCCAGGTCCGGTCGATGATGCGCCAGGAGGCGGGCATCATCGTGATCTGCGCGGTCGTCATCGGCACGATCGCCGCGCTGCCGTCGCTGATCGGGATGAGCTACGCGATCCGGCACTCGCTGTTCCCCTCGATCCCGCCCCTGATGTACCTCGGCATCGTGGTCACGGCGGCGGCGATCGCCTGGCCCGCCGTGATGCTGCCGGCCCGGCTCGCGCTGCGGCCCCCGGCGGTGGAGGCGATCTCGCGGCCCGAGTGACGGACGACCGCCGTCGCGGCTGAGGCGTGGCTCCGGCCACGCCTCAGCCGTTTCCGTGCCCACCCGCGCCCTCCCGTGTCCCACCCGCGCCCCTCCGGTTTCCCCGCCCGCGTGCCTCCCGTGTCCCGTCCGGGGCCCGCGCCGGGCGTCCCGCGGGCCCTGTGCGGGACCCTCGCCGAGCGGGCAGTTTCCTCACCGCTCAAGAACGTGGAGCCGGAACGCCTGCGCAGGCGAAGCTCGACCGTCGACTGATCCGCGCGCCACGCGAGTCTCCAGTGGAGGGCCGAGCATGTCCCACGGTTATGACAACGCATCCGCAGACCCGGAGGGCCGGGCCGTCCACCACCTCGTCGCCGCGTGGGCCCGGCGGGATCCCGGGGCGTCCGCGGTCGTCGACGCCGGCACGACCCTCACGTACGGCGAACTGGACGGGCGCGCCAACCACCTGGCGCACCGTCTGGTCACCGCCGGGGTGGGCGCCGAGTCGCGGGTCGGCATGCTGATGGGCCGCTCGGGCCACTCGGCGGAGACGATCGTCGCCCTGCTCGCCGTGCTCAAGGCGGGCGGGGTCTACGTGCCGCTGCACGAGAGCTACCCCGACGACCGGATCCGCGGGATGCTCGCCGACACCGCCGCGGTCGTGCTGATCGCGGACCGGTCCACCGCCGGCCGGGCGGAGCTCGCCGGGCCGCCCGTGCTCGTCGTGGACGCCGCGGACCCGGGTACGCGCCCCGACGCCCCGAAGGTGGACGTCGACGGGGAGCAACTCGCCTACCTCATCCACACCTCGGGCTCGACCGGCCGGCCCAAGGGCGTGGCCATCACCCACCGCAACATCATCGCGCTGTCCCGGGAGCGCCGGGTCCGCGCCGCCTTCGGCCGGAGCGCGCTGTTCAACGCGCCGCTCGCCTTCGACGCCTCCACGTACGAGGTCTGGCTGCCGCTGCTGAACGGCGGCCGGGTCGTCGTCGGGCCCGCGGAGCTGACCGCGCCGGCGCTGGCCGACCTGGTCGCCGGGCACGGACTCGACGCGGTCTTCCTGACCTCGGCGCTGTTCCGGCTCTTCGCCGAGGAGCGGCCCGACTGCTTCGCGGGGCTGCGCGAGGTCTGGGCCGGCGGCGAGGTGCTGTCGGCGACCGCCATGGAGCGGATGCGACTCGCCTGCCCGGACACCGCGTTCGTCAACGTGTACGGCCCGACCGAGTGCACGGTGTTCGCCACCGCGCACCGGATGACGCCGCAGGACGTGCGCACCCGGCCCACCGTGATCGGCACGGCCCTGGAGGACACCGAGGCGCACGTCCTCGACGAGAGGCTGCGGGCCGTCGGCCCGGGCGGGGTCGGCGAGCTGTACCTGGCCGGCGACGGTACGGGCCGCGGCTACTTCGGGCGCCCCGGGCTGACCGCCGAGCGTTTCGTGGCGGACCCGTCCACCCCGGGCGGGCGCCTCTACCGCACCGGCGACCGGGTGCGGCTGACCGAGGACGGGCTCGTGGAGTTCCTCGGCCGCACCGACCACCAGGTCAAGATCCGGGGCTTCCGGATCGAACTGGGCGAGATCGAGGCCGCGTTGCGCGACTGCCCCGGGGTCACCGACGTCGTCGTGGTGGTGCGGGAGAGCGGCGCCACGCGCAGCATCGTCGCGTACCCGACCGGCCCGGCCCCCCTGGTGGAGCGCGAGCTGCAGGACCGGCTGGCCGCACGCCTGCCGGGCTACATGGTGCCCGCGCGCATCGTCTGGATGGACCGGCTGCCGATCAACGCCAACGGCAAGGTGGACCGGCCCGCGCTGCCCGAGCCCCCGGCCGACGACGCGGCCTACCGCGAGCCGGCCACGGACACCGAGCGCGAGCTCGCCGCGATCTGGGCCGAGGCGCTGGGCGTCGAACGGGTCGGCGTGGGCGACGACTTCTTCGCCCTCGGCGGCGACTCCGTGCTGACCATGAAGATCGTCGCGCGGGCCCGGGCCAAGGGGCTGGTGCTGAGCACGGCCGACGTCTTCGCCCACCCGACGGTCGAGGCGCTGGCCGCCGCGGCGACGCGGCTGGAGCGGGCCCCGGCGGCGCCGTCCGCGTCGCCGCCGTCCGCGTCGGCGCGCTCGGGCAGCTACCCCCTGACCTCCATGCAGGGCGGCATGCTCTTCGACGCCCTGATGCTCGACGACCCGGCGCTGCACCTGATCCGGTTCGTGGTGCGGCTCGGCGACGTCGCCGACCCCGAACGGCTCGGCCGGGCCTGGCAGGAGGCCACCGAACGGCACGAGGTGCTCCGGACCGAACTGCGCTGGGCGGACGTCGAGGAGCCCCTCCAGGTCGTCCGGGACGAGGTCACGATGCCGGTGACCCACCTCGACTGGAGCGCCCTGCCGCAGGAGGAACACCCGGCGCGGCTGCGGGAGCTGCTCGACGCCGACCTCGCCGCCGGCGTCGACCTCACCCGGGCGCCGCTGAGCCGGGTCACGATCGTGCGGCTCGGCGACGGCTGCGTCGAGCTCGTCTGGACGATGCACCACGTGCTGACCGACGGGTGGAGCGCCGCCGAACTGCTCCAGGACGTGCTCGACGGGTACCGCGGCCAGCCGGTGCGCACCCGGCCGCCGTTCCAGGACTTCGTCCACTGGCTGGCGGGCCAGGACCTGGCCGCCGCCGACGACTACTGGCGCGCCCGGATGGCCGGCTTCACGACCCCGGTGGCCGTGCCCGGCGACCGGCAGCCGCCCGAGGGCCACCGGCCCACGGCCAGGCGCTCGGTGCAGGTGACGGTCCCCGCGCGGACGGCGGAGCGGGTCTCGGCGTACGCGCGGAGCACCGGGCTGACCGCCAACACCCTGATCCAGGGGGCCTGGGCGATCCTGCTGGCGCGTCTGAGCGGCGAGCGCGACGTCTGCTTCGGCACCAGCACCTCGGTGCGGCCGGCGGAGCTGCCCGGCGTCGAGTCGATGGTCGGCATGATGATCAACACTCAGCCCGTCAGGGTCCTGGTGGGGGACGACGAGGGGACCCTGCCCTGGCTCGCGGAGCTCCAGCGCGAGCAGGCCGCGGCGCGGGAGTTCGGCTACGCCCCGCTGAACCGGGTGCAGTCCTTCGCCGACGTGGAGCCCGGGGCCGCGCTGTTCCACACCGCCGTGGTCTTCCAGAACTACCCGTTCGACCGGACGGTGGTCCGCTCGTTCGACGTCGAGTTCGCCACCAACTACCCGCTGGCGCTGAGCGTGTTCCCCGACGAGTCGCTGGTCATGCGGCTGCTCTACGACGAGACGATCTTCGAGTCGGACACCGTGGAGCGGGTCGCCGCCCGGCTGATCACCGTGCTGGAACGGCTGGCCGACGGGTCCGCGCCGAGCGTCGGCGACGTGAGCGCGCTGACCGACGCCGAGCGGGACCTCATCCTCGGCGCGTGGGGCGTGGCCGCGCCCTCCGCGTACTCCGTCGAGCGGCGCGTGCACCGGATCATCAGCGAGCGGGCCGCCCGGTGGCCCGACACCGTCGCCGTCGAGCGCGGCGACCACCGGCTCACCTACGCGGAGATGGAGGAGCGCTCCAACCGGCTCGCCCACCACCTGGCCGACCTCGGCGTGGGCCCGGACGTGCTGGTCGGCGTCTCCGTCGAGCGCGGCGCGGACCTGGTCGTCGGCGTCCTCGGCACCCTCAAGGCCGGCGGCGCGTACGTGCCGATCGACCCCGACTACCCGGCCCAGCGCGCCGCCGCGATCCTGGAGGAGGCGCGCCCGGCGGTGGTGCTCACCCACGCCCGCCACCGCGAGCTCTTCGCGGGCACGACCACCCCGCTCGTCCTGCTCGACGAGCAGTGGCCCGCCATCGCCGCCCGCCCGGCGACCGCCCCGCCCGACCACGGCAGCCCCCGCGACCTGGTGTACACCGTCTACACCTCGGGCTCGACCGGGAAGCCCAAGGGCACCATGATCGAGCACCGCTCCATGGTGAACACCGTCGAGGCGGTCATCCCCCTGCACGTGCGCCCCGGCGGCCGGATCTACCAGCTCTCCCCGATGAGCTTCGACGCCGCCTCGCTCGTCCTGCTGAGCACGCTCGCGGGCGGCGCCACGCTGGTCGCCCCGGTGACCGCCGGGACGTACGGCGGCGCCGAACTGATCGAGCAGCTGCGGGAGGCCGACGTCACCGCGGTCACCGGGCCGCCGACCGTCCTGCCGGTGCTCGACCCGGCGGCGCTGCCGAAGCTGGAGTCCATCCTGTGCGGCGGGGAGGTCCTCACCCCGGACCTCGCCTCCGCCTGGTCGCCCGGCCGCCGCCTGCTCAACGGCTACGGCCCCAGCGAGTGCGCGGTCGCCGCGACGCTGTTCGAAGTGGAGCCCGGCGCCCGGTACGACAACGTCCCGATCGGCCGGCCGATCGCCAACACCGCCGTGTACGTCCTCGACGACCGGCTGCGGCCCGTGCCGCCCGGCGTCACCGGGGAGCTCTACCTCGGCGGCGACGGCGTGGGCCGCGGCTACGTCGGACGGCCGGACCTGACCGCGGAGCGCTTCGTGGCCGACCCGTTCGGCGCGCCGGGCGCCCGGCTCTACCGCACCGGCGACCTGGTCCGCTGGAACCCGGACGGCACGCTGGAGTTCGCCGGCCGGGCGGACGACCAGGTCAAGATCCGCGGCTTCCGGGTGGAGCCGCGCGAGGTCGAGAACGTGCTGCTGCGGCACGAGGCGGTGGCCGAGGCCGCCGTCGTCGTCCAGAGCGACGGGGCCGGCAAGCGGCTCGTCGCGTACGTGGTGCCGCGCGAGGGCGTCCCGTCCGCGGAGGAGCTGCGCGCGCACGTCGCCCGGCACGTGCCCGCGTACATGGTCCCGGCCGCCGTGGTGTCGCTGGCGGTGCTGCCGATCAACCGCAACGGCAAGCTCGACCGGGCCGCGCTGCCCGTGGCGACCTCCCGTCCGGACGAGGACTCGTACGTGGCGCCGTCCAACCCGACCGAGGAGGCCCTCTGCCGGATCTGGGGCGAGGTGCTGGACGTGCCCCGGGTGGGCGTCCACGACAGCTTCTTCGACCTCGGCGGCGACTCGATCAACGCCATCCGACTGGCCGTCCGCATGCGCACCGCGTTCGGCGTGCCGGTCTCCCCGAGGGACCTGTTCGAGCACCGTCACGTGAACGCCCTCGCCGGGGTCGTCCAGGAGCGGATCTTCGCGAGCCTGGCCGCCCTCTCCGGTGCCGAAGCGCCCGGCCGGATCTGATGAAGGAAGGTACGCAGATGACCCAGTCCGACGAGATGCTCGCGTCCCTACCGGCGCACCTGCGGGCGGAGCTGCTGCGCCGCCTCGCCGGCGAGTCCGCGCCCGCCGAGCGGCCGATCCCCGCGGCCCCCCGCGACGGCCTGCCGCCGATGTCCTCGGCGCAGGAACGGCTCTGGTTCGCGGCCGAACTGGAGCCCGACAGCGCCGAGTACAACACGCTGCGCGCGCTGCGGCTGCGCGGCGACCTCGACGCCGCGGCGCTCGGCGCCGCGCTCGACCAGGTCGTGCGCCGGCACGAGACGCTGCGCACCACCTTCGACGCGGTCGACGGCCGCGGCGTCCAGGTCGTCCACGAGCACGCCGACCGGCCGCTGCCGGTCGTCGACGTGTCGGGGCCCGACGCCGGGCCCGCGGTGGAGCGCTTCCTCGCGACGGAGATGAACACCCCGTTCGACCTGCGCCGCGGACCGCTGCTGCGGGCCACGCTGCTGCGCGTGGACGCCCGGGAGCACGTGCTCGTGCTGGCCATGCACCACATCGTCTGCGACGGCTGGTCGACCGGGCGGCTGCTCGGCGAGCTGGCCGCCGCCTACGACGCGGCGGCCGGGGGCGCCCCGGCGTCCCTGCCGGAGCTGTCCGTGCAGTTCGCCGACTTCGCGGTCTGGGAGCGCGAGCGCTCCGGCGCCCTCGACGAGCAGCTCGGGTACTGGCGCGAGCGCCTCGCCGGGATGCGCACCGCCGACCTGCCCACCGACCGGCCGCGGCCGCCCGTCCGCACGCCCGCGGGCGCCATCCTGCCGGTGGAGATCCCGGCGCCGGTGCTGGGCCGGCTGCGGGAGCTGAGCCGCGGCCGGGACGCGACGCTGTTCATGGCCCTGGTCACGGCCACCAAGGTGCTGCTGGCCCGGTACTGCGGCGAACCGGACGTGGCGGTCGGCACGGTCACCCTGGGCCGTCAGCGGCCCGAACTGGAGAACCTGATCGGCTTCTTCATCAACACCGTGGTGCTGCGCTCCCGGGTGGAGGAGTCGCTGTCCTTCACCGAGCTGCTCGGCCGGGTGCGCACGGGCCTGCTGGAGGCGTTCGCCCACGACGAGGTGCCCTTCCAGCGGCTCGTCGACACGCTGCGGCCCGAGCGGGACGCCTCCCGGCCGCCGCTGGTGCAGGTGATGGTCAACCTGCAGAACATGGCCGAGACGCTGCCGGCCTTCCCCGGGCTGGAGGTCACCGAGATCCAGCCGCCGGTGGACGTCGCGAAGCTGGACCTCACCTTCGACTTCTACGAGGACGCCTCCTCGCTCACCTGCTACCTGGAGTACAGCACCGACCTGTTCGACCGGGAGACCGTCGAGCGGCTCGGCGGCCACCTCGTCACGCTGCTGGGCGCGGTGGCCGACCGGCCCGAGGAGCCGCTCGCCGGCCTGTCGATGCTGCCGGCCGACGAGCTGCGCACGCTCACCGCCGACCGGCAGGGCCCGGTCCTCGCGGTACCGCAGGAGGCGCCGACCCTTCACCGGCTCTTCGACGCGCAGGCGGCCCGGACGCCCGACTCCGTCGCGGTGAGCGACGGCAGCCGCGGCCTCACCTTCGCCGAGCTGTCCGTACGGGCCAACCGGCTCGCCCACCACCTGGTCGGGGCCGGGGTCCGCCCGGGCGTGCTGACCGGCGTCTGCCTGGAGCGCGGCGTGGACGCGATGGTCGCGCTGCTGGCGGTGCTCAAGGCCGGCGGCGCGTTCGTGCCGATGGACCCCGAGCACCCCGCGCAGCGGCTGGCCATGATGCTCGAGGACGCCGCCGCCCCGGTGCTGATCACCGACTCGGCCGCGGCGGGCGAGGGCGCCTGGACCACGATCCGCCTCGACACCGACCGGGACGCGATCGAGCGCCACCCCGCCACGGCGCCCGCCACGGCCGCCGGGCCGGACGACCTCGCGTACGTCGTCTACACCTCCGGCTCGACCGGCCGCCCCAAGGGCGTGATGGTCAGCCACCGCAACGCCGCCCACATGATGCGCGCCTGGGACGCCCGCTACGACCTGACCGGGCTGCGGGGCCGCAGCCTGTCGGTGTCCAGCCTCGCCGTGGACCTGTTCCTCGGGGACTTCCTGATGTCCGCGATGTACGGCGGGGAGATGGTGATCTGCCCGGCCGAGGTGATCTCCGACCCGCCCGCCCTGGCCGCGCTGATCGACGAGGTCCGCCCGCAGCTGCTGGTGACCACCCCCTCGCTGGCCAAGGCGGTCACCCAGGAACTGTCCTGGAGCGGGCGCCGGGCGGACTCGCTGCGCGTCCTCGCGGTCGGCTCCGAGGCGTGGCTGGCCGCCGACGCGGCCGCGGTCCTGGAGCTGCTCCCGCCCGACGCCGTCGTCACCAACAACTACGGCGCCACGGAGACCACCGTGGACTCCACGACGTACCGGCTGCGGGCCGGGGAGTCGGCCGGCACCGCGGTCGTGCCGATCGGCCGGCCGCTGGGCAACACCCGCACCTACGTGCTCGACGCCGGGCTGCGTCCCGTCCCCGTCGGCGTGCCCGGCGAGATCTGCATCGGCGGCGACGGCGTGGCCCAGGGGTACTGGAACCGCCCCGAGCTCACCGCGCAGCGCTTCCTCGACGACCCGTTCACCGCCGGCGGGCGGCTCTACCGCACCGGCGACGTCGGGCGATGGCGGCCCGACGGCGACCTGGAGTACCTCGGCCGGGTGGACGACCAGGTCAAGGTCCGCGGCTTCCGGGTGGAGCTCGGCGAGGTCGAGGCCGCCCTGCTGCGCCACCCCGGCGTCGCGGCGGCCGCCGCCGCGGTGCGTCCCGACCCGGCCGGCCGCGACCGGCTCGTCGGCTACCTGGTGGCGGACGGCTCCGCGCCCACCCTCACCGAGCTGCGCGCGTTCCTCGCCGGGATCGTGCCCGACCCGGCCGTGCCCTCCGCGCTCGTCGTCCTCGACGAGCTCCCGATGACCCCCAGCGGCACGCTGGACCGCAAGGCGCTGCCGGCGCCGGCCGCCACCGACCACGCCGCCGGGCACCACGTGGCGCCGCGCGACCCCACCGAGTCCGCGCTCGCCGCGATCTGGGCCGAGGTGCTGGGCCTGGAGCCCGGCACGGTCGGCGTCGACGACAACTTCTTCGAGCTCGGCGGCGACTCGATCGTCGGCCTGCAGGTCGTGTCCAAGGCACGGCGGGCCGGCCTGCGGCTGACCGCCAAGCAGATCTTCCTGCACCAGACCGTCGCCGACCTGGCCGCCGTCGTGGTGACCGCGGAGCGGCCGGCGCCGCGGGCGGCCGAAGCCGCCGCGGTCGGCGACGTGCCGCTCACCCCCGTGCAGCACTGGTACTTCGAGCAGTACCCCGAGGGCGCCGCCCACTTCAACCAGTCGATGTTCGTCGAGCTCGCGCCCGGCACCGACCCGGCCGCCCTGCGCACGGCGGTCACGGCCCTGCTCGACCACCACGACGCGCTGCGGCTGCGCGCCGTCCGCACCGACGGCGTCTGGCGCCAGCACTGCGCGGCCGCCGAGACGGGCGAGGCGCTGCGCACGGTCGACCTGTCCGGCCTCGACGCCCCCGCCCGCGAGCGGACGGTCCGCGAGGCGGTCACGGCGGCGCAGGAGGGGTTCCGGCTCGACACCGGGCCGCTGCTCGCCGCGGTGCTCCTCACCGGCGCGCCCGGGCCCGACCGGCTGTTCGTCACGCTGCACCACCTCGTCGTCGACGGGGTCACCTGGCGCGTGCTGCTCGCCGACCTGGAACTCGCCCACCGGCAGGCGGCGCGGGGCCTTCCGGTCGCCCTGCCGGAGAAGTCCACCGGCTTCCGCGAGTGGTCGACGCGGCTGAGCGAGGCGGCCGCCGCCGGCCGCTTCGACGGCGAGCGGCCGTACTGGCGGGCCGTCGAGGCCGCGTCCGCCGCGTGCCCGCCGCTGCCGGGCGCGCACACGGCGCAGGACACGCTCGCCGACGCCCGTACGGTCGAGGCGAGGCTCGACGCCGAGCTGACCCGCGCGCTGCTGCGGGACGTCCCGGCGGCGTACCGCACCCAGATCAACGACGTGCTGCTGACCGCGCTCGCGGCGGCGCTGGCCGACTGGACCGGCGGCGGGGCCGTCGCGGTCGAGCTGGAGGGTCACGGCCGCGAGAACCTCTTCGACGACGTCGACCTGTCCCGTACGGCGGGCTGGTTCACCACGCTCTTCCCGGTCGTGCTGCCCGTCCCGGGCGGGGACTGGGGCACCCGGCTCAAGGCCGTCAAGGAGACCCTGCGCGCCGTCCCCGAGGCCGGCATCGGGTACGGCGTCCTGCGCCACCTGACCGGGGACTCCGGGCTGGGCGGCGCCCGCTGCCAGGTCGGCTTCAACTACCACGGCCACTTCGACGTGGCGACCGGCGACGGCCTGCTGCGCGGCTGGCGGCCCAGCCCCGCGCCGGACCGCGGCGCAGGTCTGGTCCGCCCGAACCCCCTGGAGATCACCGGGATGGTCCGCGACGGCCGGCTGGAGTTCTCCTGGGAGTACTCGGCCGCGCTGCACGACGAGGCGACGATCACCACCCTCGCGGCCCGCTTCACCACCGCGCTCGCCGAGATCGTCGCGCACTGCGCCGGGGCCGGCGGCTGCACCCCGTCCGACTTCCCGCTCGCCGGGCTCGACCAGGCCGGCGTCGACCGGATCGCCGGGGACGGCCGCACGGTCGAGGACGTCTACCCGCTCACGCCGATGCAGAGCGGCCTGCTGTTCCACTCGCTCGACGCGCACGAGGACGACATCTACTTCACCCACCTCGGGCTGGTCCTCGACGGCGTCACCGACCCCGCCGTGCTGGCCGAGGCGTGGCAGCGGGTCGTCGACCGCACGCCCGTGCTGCGGACGGCGATCGCCGACGCCGAGGGCGGGCGCCCCCTCCAGGTGGTCCACCGGGACGTCCGGGTGCCCGTCGTCATCGAGGACTGGTCGGAGCTGACCGAGGCCCGGCAGCAGGAGCGCGTGCGCCTGCTGGCCGAGGCCCCGGCCGAACCGCTGGACCTGGCCCGGCCGCCGCTGCTGCGGCTGCACCTGGCCCGGCTCTCGCCGTCCAGCGTCCACCTGCGCTGCTCCTCGCACCACCTGCTGCTGGACGGCTGGAGCTTCGCCGACGTGCTCGGCGAGGTCTTCGCGGAGCACGCCGCGCTCAGCGGGCGCGAGGTCGCGCCGCCGCGCCCGCGCCGCCCGTTCCGCGAGTACGTGCGCTGGCTCGGCGAGCAGGACACCGCCGCGGCGCGGGCGTACTGGACCGGCCTGCTCGACGGCTTCTCCGCGCCCACCGCGCTGCCGTACGACCGGCCGCCGCTGCGCTCGCACCAGTCCCGCGACACCGGCCACATCGACCTCGCGCTCACGGCGGAGGAGACCGGGCGGCTGGAGGGCTTCGCCCGGGAGGCCCGGGTCACCGTCAACACCCTGATCCAGGGCGCCTGGGCGCTGCTGCTGTCCCGCTACAGCGGTGAACGGCAGGTCTGCTTCGGCACCACGGTGGGCGGCCGCCCGTCCGAGCTGCCGGGCTCGGACGAGATGGTCGGCCTGTTCATCAACACCCTGCCCGCCCGGCTGACCGTCCCGCCCGGCGGCGACCTGCGCACCTGGCTGCGCGGGATCCAGGAGCAGCAGGTCGACGGCCGCCAGTTCGAGTACGTCTCGCTCGCCCAGGTGCGGCACTGGGCCGCGATCCCGGCGGGCACCGACCTCTTCGACAGCTGCGTGGTCTTCGAGAACTTCCCGTACGACGAGGACGCCGCCGGGCGGTACGGGCTGGGGGTGCGGTCGCTGGCGGGCCTGGAGACCTCGAACTTCCCGCTGACCTGCGTGGCGCACCTGGTGGACGGGCTCCACCTGCGGCTCGGCTACGACCCGCGGCTGTTCGACGACGCCACCGCGCGCCGCTTCGCCGATCACCTGCTCGGCGTGCTCGACGCGATGGTGGCGGAGCCCGACAGCACGCTGCGGGACCTCACGGTCGTCCGCGGCGCCGAACTCGACCGGCTGATCGGGGAGTTCAACGGCGCCCCGTCCGGCTACCCCGACCGGTGCCTGCACGAGCTGTTCGCCGAGGTCGCGCGGGAGCACCCGGACCGGCCCGCGGTCGTCGCCGGCGACACCCGGCTCACGTACGGGGAGCTGGACGCCCGCTCCGACCGGCTCGCCCACGAGCTCGTCGGCAGGGGCGTCGGCCCGGAGACGCCGGTGGGCATCTGCCTGCCGGGCGGCGCCGAGATGATCACCGCGATGCTCGCCGTCCTCAAGGCGGGCGGCGTGTACGTGCCGCTCGACCCCGGCTACCCGGCCGAGCGCCTCGACTACCTCTTCCGCGACTCGGGCGTGCCGGTGCTGCTCACCAGCGCCGCGCTCGCGCCCGGACTGCCGCCGACCGGCGCCGAGGTCCTGCTGATCGACGACCTGCGGTCGGGGCCCGCCGGCGGGCCGCCGCCCTCGCGCACCGTCCCGGACAACCTCGCCGTGCTCGTCTACACCTCGGGCTCGACCGGCACGCCCAAGGCGAGCATGGTCACCCACCGCGGCCTGGTCCGCCTGGTGCGCGCCGCGGGCGAGCACACCTTCGGGGACGCCGCCACGATCGCCCAGCACCACTCGATCTCCTTCGACGCCGCGCAGAACGAGCTGTGGCAGGCGCTGCTCACCGGCGCGTGCCTGGCCGTGCGGCCCGGCGACTTCCGCTCGGTCGACGAGCTCGACAAGTTCCTGCGCGACAACGAGGTGCAGGCCATGTCGTTCGCGGCGGGCTTCTTCCACGCGGTCGCCGACACCGACCCGGGGATCCTCGCCGGGCTGCGCAAGGTCGTCGTCGGCGGCGAGGCGCTGTCCGCGCCGCACTGCGCCCGCGTCCTCGACCGGCTGCCGGAGCTGCGGATCGTCAACGCGTACGGGCCCACCGAGTGCTCGGTGACCGCGACCTGCTTCCCGGTCGAGCGCGGCGGGCGGTCCGGCGGGAGCGTCCCGGTCGGCCGCCCGAGCGCGGACGCCCGGGTCTACCTGCTCGACCGGGACCTCCAGGTGGTGCCGGTCGGCGTCACCGGGGAGGCCTACCTCGCCGGTGACGGCGTCTGCCGCGGCTACCGGGACCGGCCCGCGATGACCGCCGAGCGCTTCCTGCCGGACCCGTTCGGGACGCCCGGCTCCCGGATGTACCGCACCGGCGACCTGATGCGCTGGCGTCCCGACGGCACGCTGGAGTTCGTCGGCCGCACCGACGACCAGGTGAAGCTGCGCGGCTACCGCATCGAGCTCGGCGAGATCGAGCAGGCGCTCGCCCGGCACCCGGAGGTGGCACGGGCGGCCGTCATCGTCCGCGAGGACCAGCCGGGCCGCCGGCGCCTGGTCGGGTACGTGGTCTCCGAGCTGGACCCGGCCGAGCTGACCGCGTACCTCGCCGAGAGCCTGCCCGACTACATGGTCCCGGCCGCGCTCGTCCGGATGGAGCGGATACCGCTCACCCCGCACGGCAAGGTCGACCGCCGCGCCCTGCCGGAGCCCGTGACCGCGACGGCCGGCCAGGAATCGGTGGAGCCCCGCACCGCCGAGGAACGCACGATGGCCGCGATCTGGGCGGAGGTGCTCGGCGTCGAACGGGTCGGCGTCACCGACGACTTCTTCGAGCTCGGCGGCGACTCGATCCTCAGCATCCAGGTCGTCTTCAAGAGCCGCCGGGCCGGGCTCCAGGTCTCCTCCAGCGACCTGTTCCGCCACTCGACCGTCGAGCGGCTGGTCGCCGCCGCCGGCCAGGACCGCCGGGTCGCCGCCACCCAGGAGGCCGAGGCCGGCGAGGTACCGCTCACCCCGATCCAGCACGAGTTCTTCGCCCGCAACACGGTCGCCCCGCAGCACCTCGCCCAGTCGATCCACGTCGAGCTCGCGGACGGCACCGACGAGGCGGCGCTGCGGGCCGCCCTCACGGCGATCGTCGAGCACCACGACGCGCTGCGGATGCGCTACACGCGTGACGACCGGGGCCTCTGGTCGCAGCGGAACGCCGCGGCCGAGACCGGCGAGCTGTTCGAGCGCCACGACCTCTCGGGGCTGCCCGACGAGGAACTGCCCCCGGTGATGAACCGGCTCGCCGCGGCGGCCGACACCGGTCTCGACCTGGCGGCCGGTCCGCTGCTGCGGGCGGTCCTGTTCGACCTCGGCCCGGGCCGGCGGGCGCACCTGCACCTGACCGTCCACCACCTGGTGATCGACGCGGTGTCGTGGCGGATCCTCAACCACGACCTGGACCTCGCCTACCGGCAGGCGCTCGACGGCGAGCCGATCGACCTCGGCGCCAAGACCTCCTCGTTCCGCCAGTGGGCCACCCGGCTCGCGGCGCACGCGGCCGACGGCGGCTTCGCCGACCAGACCGGGCACTGGGACGCGGTGCCGGAGGCGACGCCGCTGCCGGCCGACGGCCCCGGACCGAACGTGGTGTCCTCGCGGCGGATCATGCCGGTGCGGCTGGAGCGGGAGGAGACCGCGGCGCTGCTGCACGTGGCGCCGGGCCGGTTCCGCGCCCGGGTCAGCGACGTGCTGCTCTCCGCGCTGGCCTGGACGATGTGCCGCTGGTCCGGCGAGGACCGGCTGGTGATCGAGATGGAGGGCCACGGACGCGAGGAGATCTTCGACGACGTCGACCTGTCCCGCACCGTCGGGTGGTTCACCAGCTCGTACCCCGTCGCGCTGGAGGTGCCCGGACGGACGGCCGGCGAGGCCGACTGGCCGGCCGTGGTGCGCTCGGTGCGCCGCTGCCTGCGCGCCGTCCCCGGCAACGGGCTCGGCTACGGCGCGCTGCGCCACCTCTCCGGGGCCGCCACGCCGGACGCGGAGCACACGCCCCCCGCGGTGCTGTTCAACTACCACAGCCAGACGGAGGAGATCACCCGGACGGCCGACCGCTCGCTGTTCCACGCCTTCCACGAGCCGATCGGCCTGGAGCAGGACGAACGGGAGCGGGTCGTGCAGGCGCTGGAGGTGGTCGGCGCGGTCGAGGGCGGTCGGCTCGGCTTCGACCTCTACTACTCGGTCAACCTGCACGACGGCGCGACGATCGAGAAGGTCGGCTCCGACCTCGTGGCGGCGCTGCGCTCCATCGCCCGCCTCTGCGAGCCCTCCCTCGGGACGGGGGACGCCCGGTGAACGAGGCACTGGCGGAGCTCGCGCTGCGGCACGGCGTGCCCGGCGCCCAGGTGGCGATCTGGCGCGACGGCGTCCTCACCACCGCGGAGACCGGTGAGGAGGAGGCCGGGTCGGGACGGCCGGTGACGGCGGCGACGGCGTTCCCGCTCGGATCGCTCACCAAGCCGTTCACCGCGACGCTCGCGGCCCTGCTGGTCGCCGACGGCGACGCGGACCTGGACGAGCCCCTGCGGGAGCAACTGGGCGAGCTGCGCGCAGGCCCGGAGTTCACGCTGAGGCAGGTGCTCAGCCACACCGCGGGCCTGGCGGCCAACACCGCCGAGCTGCCGGCCGGGACCACCCGCGCCCGGTGGCTCGCCGGCCACGCGTCCGGGCTGGGCGTGCACGAGCCGGGCACGGTGTTCTCCTACTCCAACCCGGGCTACCTGATCGCCGGCCGGCTGGTCGAGGAGATCACCGGGCTGGACTGGGCGCAGGCCGTCCAGGCGATGCTGCTGCGCCCGCTGGGGCACGACGCCGCGGCGCCGACCGCCCTGGGCCACCTCGTCCGTCCGGACGCCCCGCCGAGGCCCATCGGGGAGCAGTCGGTACCGCCGCTGGAGGACCCGGCCGCGGGCCTGCGGGCCGGCGCCCGCGATCTCGCGCTGTTCGGCGCCGCGCACCTGGGCCTCGGCCCGGGCGCGGCCCTGCTCGACGCCGCGACGGCGCGGGCGATCCGCGAGGACGTCACCGCCGGGCTCGCCGTGGACGCCCACGGGCTGGCGGGCGGCTGGGGCGCCGGCTGGTCGCGGTACGGGACCTGGTTCGGCCACGACGGCACCGGCGACGGCGCGTGGAGCCACCTGCGCGCGGACCCGTCGACGGGGACGGTGGTGGCGCTGACCGCCAACGGCAGCACCGGCGCCCGGCTGTGGGAGTCGCTGCTGGCGCACCTGGGCGAGAGCGGCCTGGAGGTCGGCGACCACGCCCGGGACCCGCGGGACGTCGAGCCCGTGCCGGCGCCGCCGCGGTGCGCCGGGCACTACGCGAACGGCGGCTGGTCGTGCCGGGTCGAGGCCGACGGCGGGGACCTCCTGCTCTCGGTGGACGGGGCGGCGCCGGTCCGGCTGCTCGTCGGCGGGGACCTCTCCTTCCGCACCCCCTCGGACGGCGGTCCGCGCGCGGCGATGCCGTACGTCGGGCGGTTCCTGCCGGACCCGGTGACCGGGGACGTCGACCGGGTGCAGATCACCGGGAGGCTCTGCGTCCGGCAGGGGTAGGCCGGCAGGGGTAGGACGACAGGAAGCGGCGGGCCCGTTCGTGGAACGGGCCCGCCGCTTCGTCGTACCGGGGCCGCGGGCCGTCAGGAGGCCTCCAGGTAGGTCAGCACGGCCCGGACCCGGCGGTGGCCGGCGTCGGTCTCGGTGAGCTCGAACTTCGCGAAGATGTTGCCGATGTGCTTGTGCACGGCGTTGTCGGTGATGGACAGCTTCCTGGCCAGCGTGGCGTTGTCGTGCCCCTCCGCCATGAGCGCCAGGACCTCCCGCTCCCGCCGGGTGAGCGTGGACAGCGGCCGCGTCCGGGTGGCGAGCAGCTGGGTCACCACGTCGGGGTCGAGCGCCGTGCCGCCGGCGGCCACCCGGTCGAGCGCCTCCAGGAACTCGTCGACCCGGCTGATGCGGTCCTTGAGCAGGTAGCCGACGCCGCGTCCGCTGCTGGAGAGCAGCTCGGAGGCGTAGGTCTGCTCCACGTACTGGGACAGGACCAGGACCGGCAGGCCGGGGTGGACCCGCCGGGCCTCGATCGCGGCCCGGATCCCCTCGTCGCGGAACCGCGGCGGCAGCCGCACGTCCACGATGGTGACGGCCGGGCGGTGCTTGTCCACCGCGGCCAGGAACCCCTCGGCGTCGGCGGCGACCTCGGCCACCTCGTAGCCGGAACCGGTCAGCAGCAGCTCCAGGCCGGTGGCGAGCAGGACGTTGTCCTCCGCGATGACTATCCGCACGGCAGCTCCACGGTGATGGTGGTGGGGCCGCCCGGGGGGCTGACGACCGTGACGCAGCCGTCCAGGGCCTGCGCGCGGCCGCGCAGGCCCGCCAGCCCGCTGCCGCCCCCCTCGCGCGCGCCGCCGACGCCGTTGTCGGTGACGACGACCGTCAGCACGTCGTCGACGCGCCAGACCCTCAGGCCCGCCTCGGTGGCCCGGCTGTGTTTGGCCACGTTCGTCAGCGCCTCGGTGACCACGAAGTAGGCGACGGCCTCGATGGCCGCCGGGATCCGGTTCAGCTCGCCGATGTCGAGCGAGACCGGTACGCCGCCGCGGGCGGCGACGGTGCGCAGGGCCCCCGGCAGTCCGCGGTCGGCGAGGATGGGCGGGTAGATGCCGCGGAGCACCTCGCGGAGCTCGACCATCGCCTCCTCGTTGACGTCGGTCGCCTCGCGCAGCATCCGGGCGACGGTGGCGGGGTCGCGGTCCAGGCACCGCCGGGCCACCGCGAGCCGCATGGCCACGGCCACCAGCCGCGCCTGGGTGCCGTCGTGCAGGTCGCGCTCGATCCGCCGCAGCTCGGCGCCGTGCGCCTCCAGCGCGTCGCTGCGGGTGCGGGTGAGCGTGGCCACGCGGTCGGCGAGCCGCTGGGTGCGCGAGGGCGCGAGCACGGCGAGGGTCGAGCGGGCGTAACCGGTGGCGAGCGCGGGCAGCGCCAGGCAGCCGACGGCGAACAGGACGGTCCCCACCGACGGGCCGGCGCCCGCCCCGGGCCAGCCGACCACCGGGATGTCCAGTACCGTCCTCGGGCTGCCCTGCACCGGGAGCGCCCACCACAGCGGCAGCGCCACCAGGAGTATCAGCGCGTTGCCGACGCACAGGAGCGTGGCGAGCCCGCAGGTGAGGCCGACCGTGACGTGCAGGGCGAGCCAGTACACATGGCGGGGAAGGGCGATGCTCTGTGCGAGGACGGGGCGGCCCAGCAGACGGCCGGCCCGCTGCCGGTGCCAATCCGCCCACGCCTGACGCATACTCGGATGACAGAGCAGCAGGAACGAGAGAAGACTCATGACCGCGGTGCCGAATTCCCCCAGCAGATAGACCGTGGACCGCGGCAGCGACGCCCAGGCGCGAATCGCCGGAGCACATCGGGCGAGCATGCGCATTACAGCTGGCTGTAGTTCTTTCCCTGCGGCAGAGGGTATGGGCTCAGCAGCGCCGGAGGGCCTAACATGCTGATCAGGCCGAGTCTTTGGAACCGGAGAGGGATAAAATCGGCCCACCTCCGCCGGAGTGGAACGGGGACGGCGGACCGGTTGCACAACCAACCTCCCGATCATTGAAAGAGATCATCATGACTGACCATCGTCCGGCCCTTCAGCTGTGTCATGTCGGTGCGATCGGAGCCGGGGGCGACGAGTCCGGATATGTGATCGAGAATGTGACATTCGCGTGCGAAGTCGGGACATGGACGGCTCTGGCCGGGCCGGCCGCCGCGGGCAAGACCGGCGTCCTGCGGTGCGCCGCCGGGCTGGACCCGCTGACGTCGGGTGAGGTCCGTCTCGCCGAGGGGCTGAGGCTCGCGCACGTCGGGCTGCGATCGGTGACGGAGCAGCTGGCGGCCGTCGACACGCTCGCCTCGGAGCTCGGCCGGCTGCCGGCCGACGCGGCCGGGCTGCTGGGCGAGGCGCTCCACCGGCTGGACCTGTGGGAGGAACGGGAGACCCCCGTGGCCGACCTGACGGAGGGACGGCGACGCGCCGCCGCGGTCGCGGTCGCGATCGCCGACACCCCGGACGTGCTGCTCGCCGACGACCTCACCGGCGGGCTCCCGCCCGCCGACGCCGCCGCGATCCTGGACCTGCTGCGCGACCTGGTGGACCGGCGGGCGCTCTGCGTCCTGGCCTCGGCCGCCAACCTGGCCTCCCTGGAACGGGCCGACGCCGTGGTGCTGCTCGCCGACGGCCGCGTGGTCGAGACCCGGGTCATGCCCTGACGCCGCGGAGCCCCGGACTTCCCCGGAGCTCACCCATCGACGGGTGGCCCGGACCGCTCAGCAGACCGCCGAGTTCGGCGGGCAGCTCGCCCTGCAGGAGCGCCAGGCCGAGCGGGGTCAGCGTGTGCATCGCGGTGGTGCGGTTGCGCAAGGTCGTGATCAGACCCGCCTCACGCAGGACGGTGGCCTGTTTGCTGGCGCCGGAGAGGGAGATGCCGAGTCGGTCGGACAGATCGCCGGTGGTGCCGCTCTCGGACAGCGCGCGCAGGGCGGCCGCCCGGGTGGCCCCGACGAGGGCGGCCAGCGCCCGGTCGCCCTCGACCTCGGACTCCTCGGGGGCCGACTCCAGGTCGTTGAGGTCCAGGGGGACGGAGAAGACGAGCGCCGGCACACTGGACTGCCGCTCGGAGCGGACGAACACGCAGGTCTTGGGCGGGAGGAAGAGCGAGGGGCAGAGGATCAGGCCGCGCCCGTTGAGTTCGATGTCGAGGTCGAGGTCGGACGCGATGTGCAGCTGCGAGGACTCCCACGTCACCTTGGGATGGAGCCCCGCGAGCAGGAACTCGATGCCGTTGGTGATGGCCATCCGCCCGCGCACGTCGCGCTCGATCTCCAGCCGGGCCTGCATCCGCGACCAGTAGGGCAGGATGCCCGCGCAGCAGAACTGGACGACCACCTGGGCGAGGCTCCGGGCCCGGGCCCGGACGGCCGACGGCACCGAATCCGCGTCGGGTCCCTCCCGCTCCAGCAGCCACAGGAGATCGGGGATCACCCGGTACTCGGACACGACCCTGTCCACGGCGGGAAGATCGTCGCCGAGCCGCTTGCGTACGTATCTGTGCCAGCCGACACCGCCGCGGGCCCGGTCGCGGCCGAAGCGGTGGAGTGCGAAGACCGCTTCGGACATCGGTCCCAAGGTGTGGACCATTCTTAAACGCTGAATGTCTTCGCTGGTAACGTGAATGCGCAACACTGCCACCCCCGTGTCACACCTGATGCGCTATTGGCACGCAGAAGCCTAGGCAGTGTCGCCGGTAATGGCAAGATCGATCTCTTTCGATTTTGCCTGGATCGGGGGCGGTGGCGGCAAGCGGCTTGATCATTCGTTGGGCCGCCCTTGACCTGCCTGCGGCGGCCGGCTTGCGTGTTTCGGGCGGTGCGGTGACCGGGCCGTGAACGGGAAAGTGGAAACTCCTGCTGAGCTGGGGTGATGGGATTTCCCGGGGTCCGCGCCGCCGCGGCGGCGCGGACGCGTTCCGGGTGGACGCGGGGCGGGGGAGATCCGGCCGGGAGTCGCCGGGCTCCGGCGGGGGTCGTGGTTCCCGGGCGACACCGGCGGAGCTTCGGCCCCGCCAGGGCGCTCCCTCCTCATCCGCCACAGGCCGTGACCGGCCCTCGGACCCGCACCGCCGCCTGCCGCCCGCTCCACGACTGGGGGCCCGGACGCCCTGGACCGGGGCGTCCGGGCCCCGACCGTGCCCGCCGGGCGGGCGCCGCCGGTCGGGCCGTCCGGAACGGAACGGGGAGGCCGGCACCGCGGGCGCGGGGCGGGCGTCCGAGGGCCGCTGTGAGGGGAATGGTCCATCGACATCCCCAAGCGGCGGCCGCAATTCCGTATCGACGTCGGGCGGATCTCCGGCCCGGCGGGATTGGAATATTCCTTTGCCAACCCCCAAACGGCGGGCTGAATTCCGTATCCGCGCCGGAGGTGCGTCACCGGTGGCCGCCCGGGGCGGTCATCAGTAGATGACCCGGGACTCCGCCGTCAGTCGCGTGTGGCGGGACTTTCGAAGATCGCGCGTGATATTCAGCCGCCGCAGCCAGCGGTCGGTGCCGTCGAAACGCGCCTGGAACGGCTTGCGGCCGTGGACCACGCGGTAGTTGTCGATGAAAACGATATCGCCGGGAGTCAGCGACACCCCGCCCATCGCGCCGTCCAGGGCCGCCCCGATCTCGTCCAGGGCCCGCTGCTCGTCCTCGCCCTGCACGCCCTGCATGTAGTACGGGTCGAGCCGGACGTACGGATCCTTCGGCGAGCCGAAGAGGACCGCGACCGGCTCGGGGGAGCGCAGGGCGCTCTCCACCCGCTCGGCGCTGCGCCGCTGGAGTTCGGCCACCTCGGGATCCTCCTCGGCGCCCTCGACCTGGTTCTGCGGACGGTGCGAGTCGTCCGGCAGGATCTTGAAGCGCTCCTGGGCCAGGGCCGCGCGCGTGGCGTCGTCGAGCCGCACGTCGGCGATGTCGGCGAAGGTGGTCTCCACCGCGTCGGGGTTGCGCAGGCACATGAGGCCCAGGTAGTCGGTGCGCAGGGGGTGGAAGGCGTCCTCGGTGTGCCAGGCGAGCGTCTCCGCGCTCCCCCAGCCGATCTGGCCGTGCTCGTGGGCGCGGATCGGGAAGATGTCGTGCATGAGCCGCCCGTCCTGCTGGGTGGCCCAGGCGATCGGCTCGCCGAGCAGGCAGGCGATGAGCAGGAACGGGATGTCGAGGCGCAGCGTCGCGTCGGGCGCGGCCTTGTCGCGCCAGTCCGCCGGGGTGGGCCCGAGCGCCGGGTCGTCGACCGGCAGCCCGGACACGACCAGCACGCCCGACGGCTCGGTCAGCCGGAAGTCGACCAGCGCCGTGCGCAGTTCGCGGGGCAGCTCGTGCGCGAAGACCGGGGCGGCCCGGTGCAGGGCGGGGTCCTCGATGGACGAGAAGCGCCCCGCGATCTCCGCGGTGATCTTCTCGATCGCGACGACGTCCTCGTCGCGCAACCGCAGCTTCAGCATCTTCGTTCCTCCTCTGTCGGTGGTCAGGAGTGCGCCGGCTCCCGTACCGCCGACGCGGACGGGCGGGGCAGCGAGAGACGGCGCAGGGTCGGGCTGAGGGTGGCGCCGGTGGCGACGACCACCAGCAGGGCGGCCGCGCCGAGGACGCTCACGACGTCGTCCCGGGTGCCGGTGGCGAGCGCGCCGGCGACGACCGGGCCGGCCGTGGCGGCCAGTTCGGAGCCGAGGCCGACCAGGCCGGACAGGCGTCCGCGCAGGCCGTCGGGAATCGCCGACAGCTGGCAGGTGATCACGGTCGTGTTCGCGATCGGCATGGCCATCGCGGCCACGCCCAGCAGCACGCCGAGCGGCACACCGCGCGGCGCGTACGCCATGACGCCGGCGACGGCGGCGAAGACCCAGGTCGAGCCGATGACCAGGGCCGCCGGGGAGAGCGCCGCCGCGTGCAGACGGTCGGCGATCAGGGCGCCGACCAGGCCGCCCGCGCCGAAGCACGTCATCATCAGGCCCATCTGCCCGGGGGCGACGTCGTCCTCGCCCGACACGATGAGGACGAGCACGACCAGGCTGTGGAAGGCGAGGTTCACACCGACGATCCAGGCCATCGTGGCCCGGATGACCGGCATGCGCAGCAGCGACCGGAACCCGCCGGGCTCCGCCGCGCCCTTCCCCCCGGCCGGGGTCCCGGCGGTCCGGTCATCGGCGGCCGGGGTCTGGCCGGCGGGGGCGTCGGCGCCCGACGGACCGGGGACGACCCGCGGCAGCTGCAGCGCCGCCAGCGCCACGAAGGACACCGCGAGCACCGTCGTGTTCAGCGTGAACGGCAGCGCCTCGTACAGCCCGAAGGTGAAGCCGGCCAGCGCCGGGCCGATCAGCAGCGCGGCGAACGGCCGGGCCGCGTTGCGCGCCAGCGCCTGCGGCAGCTGTTCCTGCGGCACGACCTGGGGCAGGGCCGCGTTCTCGGCCGGGACGAAGATCCCGGCGGCCGCGCCCTCGACGACCGCCACCAGCAGGACCTGCCACAGCGGGCAGTCGCCCCGCAGGACGGACACGGCGATGCTGAGCATCGCCACCGTGCGGACGCCCTGGGCGACCACCATCACCCGCTTGCGGTTCACCCGGTCGGCCAGCGCCCCGGCGGGCAGGCTGACCAGCGTACGGGCGCCGGCGAGCGCGGCGGCGACGCCGGAGACCGCGGCCGCCGAACCCCCGTGGGCGAGCAGGAGGAGCGGGAACGCGATGTACGCGACCTCGGCGGCCATCTCGGACAGGAACATCCCGGACCAGAGGATGCGGTAGTTCCGGTTGCGTGGCAGGGGAGTGGTCATGCCCTGGCTCTCCTGTGGTGACGGCGGCTGACGTCACCGAGTCTTCCGGCGGCCCCCGGCCCCCGCCACGAAGTTGACCCGTGGACGAAACTCCGAGGCCAACCGCCTCCCCGCCCCGGGCGCGGGCCGCGGCCTGCGCAATGTCGGCACGGGTCAAGTTCGTTGAGGCCGGCGGTGCGCACCCCGATATTTGAGGGCTGAGTCGTGCACGGCATCCGGCACGGCAGCGAGCCACGACGGCAGGGAGTCCCCGATGACGTTCGCGACAGCGACCGCTTCCCCGCAACAAGAGGAGTCCAGGCCCCCGGAGGGACTGACCCCCGTGCCATGGCGGCCGGTGTCCCTGACCGCCGCCGCCATGACGGTCTGCCTGATGCTGCTGGCCACCCGGCACGGCTACCACATCGACGAGCTCTACACCCGGGCGGCGAGCAGCCACCTCGCCTGGGGCTACATCGACCAGCCGCCGCTCGTCGCCCTCGTCGGCAAGATCGAGATCGCGCTGTTCGGGGACAACCTCTTCGGCTTCCGCGTGGTGCCGGCGCTGCTGTCCTCCGTCGCCGTGCTGCTCGCCGCGCTGATCGCCCGCGAGCTCGGCGGCGGCTCCCGCGCCCAGGTCCTCGCCTCGCTCATGGCGTTCGCCTCGGGCCTGGTCATGTACACCGGCCACATCATGGGCACCAACAACTGGGACGAGCTGACCTGGATCACCGCGGCCTGGCTGCTGATCCGGATGGTGCGCACCCGCGACACCCGCCTGTGGTGGGCGCTCGGCGTCGTGGTCGGCGTCGGCCTGACCGCGAAGTACCTGCTGGTCCTCCTGCTCCTCTGCCTCGGGGCCGGTCTGCTGGTGTTCGGACCGCGGTGGGTGCTGCGGACCTGGCGCTTCCCGGCCGCGGTCGGCGTGGCCGTGGTCATCTCCGCGCCGGTGCTGATCTGGCAGGTGGCGAACGGCATGCCGCAGCTGGAGATGAGCGCCGCGCTCTCCGTCGCGCTGGACGGCCTGGCCCGCAGCACCTTCATCCCGATGCAGCTGCTGCTCATCGGCCTGTTCCTGAACCCGGTGTGGATCGCCGGGCTGGTCGCGCTGCTGCGCCGTCCCGAGTGGCGCGACTACCGGTTCGTCGGCTGGTCGTACCCGCTGATGGTGGTGGTGCTGCTGATCGTCGGCGGGCAGGGCGCCTACACCACCTCGCTGCAGTTCGTGCTGCTCGCCGCGGGGGCCGTGGTGGTCGACCGCTGGGCGCGCAGCACCCCGCGCCTCGGGGTGATCGGCGGGCTGACCGGGCTCAACGCGCTGAGCTGCGCGATCCTGCTGCTGCCGCTGTTCCCGATCAACACCTACGCGGACAACCCCGCCCTCAAGAACCTGGCGATCGTCCAGTTCGACCAGGCCGGCTGGCCGGAGATGACCCAGCAGGTGAGCGACATCTACCACTCGCTGCCGGCGGACGAGCAGGCGCGCACCGTCGTCTACGGCAACCACTACGGCCAGGCCGGCGCGATCGACAAGTGGGGGCCGGACCACGGACTGCCGAAGGCGTACAGCGGCCACAACTCGTACGCCGACTTCGGCCGGCCCGGTGACGACAAGACGACCGTGATCACCATCGGCGTCGACCCGAAGCAGTTCGGTCAGCTCTTCCAGTCGTGCGAGGATCGCGGCGCCTACAGGACCGACCTGCCGTTGTCCGACGAAGGCCAGAAGTTCATGGTCTGCCGCGGCCCGCTGAAGTCCTGGGCGCAGATCTGGGAGCAGGTGCGCTGGATCGGCTTCCAGTGCCCGTACACGGCCGAGGCGATCACCTCGAAGAGCACCCAGGGGTGCAGCGACCGCGTGGAGGAGTAACGGTCGGGCCGGCCGCCGTCCTCACCGCGGCGGCCGGCTCCCGGCTCCGTCAGAAGCGCACCAGCAGGGCGGTGATGTTGTCCCGGCCGCCGGCGTTCATGGCGGCGACCCAGAGGGCCTTCACCGCCCGGACGTCGTCCCCGGGGTTCTCGGCGAGGATCCGTTCCATCACGGCCACGTCCACCAGGTCCGACAGCCCGTCGCTGCAGATCAGCCACCGGCCGCCCGGGACGTACCGCCCGGTGCCGGTGTGCGGGTGGACGGGCGCGAATCCCGCGGCGCCGCCGAGCGTCTGGAGCACGAGGTTCGTACGGCCGCCCGCCCGCCCCGGCCCGTTCCAGTCCGGCCCGTCCCAGTCCGGCGCGGGCGAGTCGTCCACCGACACCTGGCCCAGGTAGCCGCCGTCCTCGCGGTAGAGCCGGGAGTCGCCCACGTTGAACCAGGTCACCCGGTCAGGGGTCAGCCACAGCCCCGCGGTCGTGGCTCCCGCTCCGGCGCACGCCGGGTCGGCGCCGGCCAGCGCGTACAGCTCGGCGTTGATCGCCCGGAGCAGTTCGCCGGCGCCGCTCCGGGCCCGCTCCGCCAGCCGGCGGACGGTCAGGGCGGCGGCGACCTCGCCGGCGTTGTGGCCGCCGAGCCCGTCGGCGACCGCGACCACGGCCGGCTCCTCGACCAGCAGCCGCACCACCACGGGATCGGCGGTGTCCACCCCGGCCGCGGTCAGCGCGCCGATGACGAAGGCGTCCTCGTTGCCGCCCCGGACGGCCCCGCGGTGGGTCATCGCGGTGACGGTCACCTCGACGACGCCCCGGGGCCCGCTCACCGCCGGCCCCCCTCGACCGGCCGGCCCCCTTCGCCCGGCCGGTCGACGGAGATCCCGAGCGTGCAGTCCGCGGCCAGCCGCAGGACGTCGCCGTCCCGCAGGGGCGTGCGCGCGCCGGCGCTGACCGGGCCGCCGTTGACGAAGGTGCCGTTGGTGGAGTGCTCGTCGCGCACCCACGCGGTGCCGTCCGGCTCCAGACCGACGGTCGCGTGCTGGCGGGAGACGTTGTCGTAGCGTTCCAGCAGGCCGCGCGTGGTGTGGGCGGCCGGGGCGCGGCCGAGGAGCAGCGTGCTGCCCGGCGTCACGGTGCGCTCCACCGTGCCGAACCGGATCCGCAGGACGACGGTGGGGGCGTCGCGGCGGGTCGCGTGCACGTCCGGGGCCCGCTCCTCGGAGCCGGCGGGGGACGGGCGCGGCTCGCCCAGCATCCGCTGGCAGACCACGCACACCTGATTGGTCGCCACCGGGACCGGCGCCCCGCAGTGCGGGCAGACCCGGGGCCGCTCCTCCTCCGCCGTCACCGGACCGCCCCCGAGGGCGGTGTCCGGGGCCGCCGCGCCGACCGTCGGCGGGTGCGGGGGAGGGGGAGGCCCGGGCAGCGGGTAGCGGGCGACGACGGCACGGCTGAGGTTCCCCGAGCATCCCCGGCAGACGAGGTCGTCGTCCTCCGCCGTCAGCCCGCAGGACGAACAGATCAGCTGCGCCACGACACGTCCTCCATGGTGATGCCGGCCGACCGGAGCCGGGCGCCCAGGCGGTCCATGTCGCCCCGGCGGGGCACGCCGATGAACCAGATGCGGCCGTCGGCGACGGCGACCTGCATGGACGGCGGCCCGGCGGTGGCGGTCCCCTCGTACCGCTCGCGCCCGAGGTCGGTCAGCGCGGTCAGCCGCTGGTTGCTCGAACCGGCCCAGCGCAGCGCGGGGTCGGCGAGGCGCTCGACGTACGGGCCGGTGAGCACCGCGTCGCACCGCTCCAGCAGCGCGGGGTGCTCCCCGCGCAGCCGGGCGAGCGGGTACCCGCTGTAGACGAGCACGTCCAGGGGCGCCGGCCGCTCGCGGCGCCAGGCGTGGACCCAGTCCAGGAGCGCGGCGAGCGCCCGCGGCTGCTGGAACGGCTCACCGCCCGAGACCGTGATCCCGTCGAGCGGATCGGGCAGGCCGCGCAGCCAGGTCTGGAGGTGCGCGAGGTCCACGAGGGTGCCGGGATCGGCCGCCCAGGTGTCCCGGGAGACACACCCGGCGCAGCCGATCGTGCAGCCCTGCGTCCAGATGCCGGCCCGGGTGCCGGGGCCCAGCGAGGTCACCGGGTAGTGCGCCTTGTTCAGCATCAGCCGCACGGGGCCGGGGGAGGCGGCGGGGGTGCCGGGGGAGTCGGGGGAGTCCGTCATGCCAGCTCCACCGAGACGATGTCGCCCTCGCGCCGCAGGCCGGTCACCCGGACGTGCGCGCCCGCCGCCGGGTCGCGGTCGAACAGGGCCCGGGCGAGGGGGTTGACGAACTGCGACTCCAGGGCCATGCCGATGCCCCGTCCGCCCATGTGCGGATTGCCGGTGCAGCGCTCCAGCAGGGCGGCCCGGACCTCGGGGTCCACGTCCAGGGTGATGCCCTGCTCCTCGCGCACCCTGGAGACGATGTTGTCGAGCTGGAGGCCGAAGATGCGGCCGGCCGCCTCGCGGTCGACGAAGTTGAACACCACGATGTTGTCCCCGAAGCGGTTGAGCAGCTCCGGCCGGCCGAGGACCCGGGTGAAGTGGTCGCTGATCGCCGCCTTCATGCGGCCCTCGATCTCCTCGTACGGCATGTCGGGGTGCACCTGGGGCACGAGCCGCCCGGCGCCGTCGTCCACGTTCATGCCGAGGTTGGAGGTGAACACCAGGACGGACTCGGAGAAGTGGACCGTCGAGCCGCGCCCGTCCGTCAGCCGGCCGTCCTCGAGGATCTGCAGGAACTTGTCCAGGATCCGCGGGTGGGCCTTCTCGATCTCGTCGAAGAGGATCACCCGGAAGGGCTGTTGGCGCACCGCGTTGGTCAGCTCGCCGCCCGCCTCGAACCCGACGTACCCCGGCGGCGCCCCGATCAGCCGGTCCCCGGCGTGCTCCGAGGAGAACTCGCTCATGTCGAAGCGCAGGTAGGCGGACTCGTCCGCGAAGATCAACGACGAGATGGCCTTGGCCAGTTCGGTCTTGCCCACGCCGGTGGGACCGGCGAAGAACAGCACGCCGCGCGGCCGGGCCGAGGAGCTGGACTGCTGCGCGCCGGACAGCCCGAGGGCCGCCCGCTTCAGGATGTCGAGGGTCTTGGTGACGGCCTGCGGCTGTCCGACGACGCGCTGCGGGATCGAGTGCTGGCCGTCCGTGATCCGCTTGCGCAGGTACTCCCGCTTCCAGGGGTTGTCCATGACGCCGAGCTTGTAGATGCGGATCGCGTCCGGGAGCTCCGCCATCGTCAGACCGCGGTCCCGGGCCAGCCGGGTGACCTCGATCATCGCCTGCAGGGTGAGTCCGTCGGTCTGGGCCGCGAACGCCTCGCAGGCCTCGCCCGCCCGGGGGTCCGCGTCGAGGTCCGTGACGCCGAAGAGCCTCATCAGCAGGCGCGCGGTGGCCTGGCGGTCGCCCAGGTCCGGCGCCGGCAGCCCGATGGAGCGGATCTGGTCGTTGGCCGAGGTGAGCCAGGCCGGCAGGTCGCCCTCGCGGTCCGCCAGCCAGATCACCGGGTTGTACAGCGGGGTCGTCCGGCCGTTCTGCGCGCCCACCGGGACGGCCGTCCGGGAGAGCCGGGCGCAGAACCGGAAGAAGTCCCGCTCGTTGGGCTCCAGTTCCGTCGCGGTGCGCGCGATGCGGGAGGCGTCGTCGAGCGCGAGCGCCGCCCGGACCGGCTGCGCGGGGCGCGCCAGTTCGGCCATCAGCGTGCGCAGGGACTCCAGCGAGGGGAGCGTCCCCGGCCGCGGCCGCCGGGGGAGCAGCCGGGACGCGGCCTCCTCGGCCCGGTCGGACTCCTCGGCCGTGGCGCCGGCCGGCAGGTGCACCCGGAGGCCGTCCACGGGGTCGTGGACGAGCAGGCACGCGTAGCCGCTCGCCCGGAGCGTCTCCCAGAGCAGGTCCGGCAGGGACAGCAGCCGGGGGCGCCCGCTGCCGGACTCCCGGACGAGGAAGCTGTCGTGGCGGTTGCCCCACAGCACGAACTGGGAGTGGACGGGCAGGGTCGCCTCGAACTCCCGGACGAACGGCGGTCCCGCCGCCGGCGGGACGCCGTCAGGTGCGTGCGTGTCCTCGGCGGACAAAGCTTCCCCTCCCCATGTCACCGGCTCCCGGTCCGGAGCCCGTCAGTCCTTCGGCCGGGTCACCGGTCGCGCTCCCGGTGCTTCGGCCGCGCCCGGGTGCCCGGCACGGTGACCGGGGCGACGGCCAGGGGCACGGGCACCTGTCCGGGCGCGGTCGCGACCCGGACCTCCGTGCTCAGCCCCGCCCGGGCGAGGCGGTCGCGCAGCTCGTGGAAGTCCTGGCACCACTGCTCCTCGCGCTCGACGTCGACGTGCGCGTCGTCGTCCCCGCTCCCGGCGGCGGTGCGCACCAGCGCGGTCCGCACCTGGCCGGCCCGCTGGTCGACGACCAGGTTGACCGCGTGCTCGGGCCATTCGCCGCGCGACAGGCGCAGGACGCCGTCGGTGACGGTGAGCGTCTCGAAGTCCTGGCCGACCTGGTAGCCGAGGTCGGTGAGGGCGTCCGTCACCGTGGCGACCACGTAGCGCTGTTCGGCCTGGGCCTCGGCCGCGGCCCGGCAGTCGGCCACCCGGCGGCGCAGTGCCTCGTCGAGGGGGCGGCGGCCGTCCGCGACCTCGGTGAGCAGGGCCCGCACCGCGTCCGCGTCCGCGACCCGGGCGCTCCCGAGGTCGTGGAGGAGCCCGACCGCCTCGTCGGCGTCGCGGCGACGGGCCTGGGCGGCCTCGTTGGCCCGCTGGACCCGCAGCCTCGTCTCGGTCAGCCAGGTACGCGCCTCGTCGGGGGTGACCGCCGCGGCCACCCGAGCCGCGGCCAGCCGGGCACGCGCCCGGTCGGCCTCGGCGCAGTCCGGGAGGAGGCGCGACAGGACCCGGGTCAGGGTGTGCCCGGGGGCCTCCTGCGAGGAGGCGTCGTCCCCGTGCCCGGGGACGACGGCGGGGGCAGGGGAGGGCTCCGGGTGCTCCGCGAACAGCTCGGCGGCACCGATCAGCCGGCGCCCGCCGCCGTGTCCGGCCACCTCGGCGAACAGCTCCGACGCGAGGGCGCGGGCGGTCTGCTCCCGCAGCTCCCGCTCCGCGGCGGCCAGTTCGCGGTCGGCCTCGGCGCACCAGGCCTCCAGCGCGGACGTGGCCAGCGCCCCGCTGCCCTGCGCCCCGCTGCCCTGTGCCTCGGTGCCCAGCGCCTCGACGGGCAGCGGCTCCGGGGGCAGCGCGGTGATAACGGCGTCGCCGTACCGCCGCGCGAGCTCCTCGCGGGACGCGGCCAGGGCCGCGATCCGCGCGTTGCGGGCCTTCACCCCGCGGACGGCGGCGTCCCGGGCCGCCGCCGCCAGGAGGGCCGCCTCGCGGGCCGCCTCCTCCAGGCGCCGGGTGGCCTCGCGCAGCGCGGCGTCCTCCGCGGCCGCGCGCAGGGCCGCCGCGGTGAGGGCCGGATCACGCCGGTACGTCGTGCACTTGGGCCCGCTCATCGCTCCCCCATAGCCTGTGTCCGCTGTGCCTGGTGCACCGCGTGCCAATCCCGGTACCGGGCGAACGTCCAGTACCCGTACCCCGCCGTGACCACGAGGGTGACCGGTGACCAGGTCTCCAGCGTGACGATCAGCCAGGTCAGGGTGCCGAGCACCAGGTAGAGGAGGCAGCCCCCGCCGAAGGCGACCGTCCGCTTGCGCATGGGCCGCAACTGCGTCGCCACCGCCTCCCGCCGCCCGGACGCACGGCGGCCGAGCTCGGCGAGGCGGGCCTGGAGGGACCAGCGCGGGTGGTAGAGCTGCCCGAGCCTCGTCGCCAGGACCAGCTCGCAGGCGAGCGGGATCCCGCAGGTCACCGTCGCGGCGGGGATGAAGCGGGTCAGGAACTCCTCCTCGCCGGCCAGGGTGCCCAGGAGCAGCGGCAGGCCGACCGGCAGGGCGAACAGCAGGGCCACCCCGCCGAGGGCGCGCAGCACCGACTCGCCGGTGCCGGACTGCCGGGCCTCCTCGGAGGCCTGCCACTCGCGCCGGTGGGCCGCCGTCGCGGCCTCGTTGGCGCGGAGCACCTCCTCCAGGCGGCGGGCCTCGGCGACGGCGGACGGAAGGGTACGCAGGGCGGCGAGATGGCGTATCGGATCCCCGCCGTCGGCGAGCAGCGCGTCGAACCAGCCGATCCTGCCCGGGACGGACGCCGCGGAGTCCTCGGCCCTCCGGCGCAGCGCCCGGGCCCAGTCCGGGGCCACCGCGATGGCCAGCGCCTCCACCCGGATCTCCGAGTCCACGAGTTCGGTCCGGATCCTGGGCGGCAGCGTGGACGACTCCTGCAGACCGTCCCAGCGGGCGTTGAGGTCGCGCCAGCGGCGGTCCACGTCGGCGAGTCGGAGGGCGCCGTCGCCGAAGGTCGCGAGGGTGGCGAGCAGGTCGCGGTCGTACAGCTCGTCGACGAGCGAGCGCGCGGTCCGGCGGCCGTCGTCGTCCTGGGTGGACAGGGCCTGCTCGGCAAGGGTGAGCAGGTCCTCGGGGAGCAGGCGGGTGCCGCGGTAGACGGGCGGCATCGTCGGATCGAGCCAGTGCAGCAGCCGCAGCAGCTTGGCGTCCGGCACCTCGGCGCCCGGGAGGTGGATGTCGATCAGGTCCACGAGCTCCTCGACGCCGTCGTGCTCCGGATCGTCGAACTGCGCTAGCCAGGTGCGCAGTTGGCGCCAGCCCTGGCTGGGGTCGTCCGGCTCCCCCATGGACGCGAAGAACCGGCGCGCGGCGGTCTCCCAGTCCGCCGCCAGCGCCCGGGCGAGCGGCGTCTTCCCCGTGTACTTCACACCGTTGAACTGGAGCGGCGTACGGGCGGCGCCCGCGGGACCGCCACCCGGAGCGGGTAACTCCTCCGCCACCTCCGGGGTGCCGCCGTGGAGCCACCCGCGCACCTCGGCGGCGCCCCACCGGCGGCCCGGATCCCTGACCAGCAGCCCGCGGCAGAGCAGCCGCACCCGCTCGTCCGGCACGTCCGACACGTCGACCGGCCGGGTCGCCAGGTGATGGCGGACCGCCTGCTCCGACAGGCCGTCGAACGGCGCGCGGCCGGTGGCCAGTTGGCGGGCGATCACGCCCACCGCCCACCAGTCCTGCGAGCCCGACACCTCCGCGCTGAACAGGTACTCGGGCGCCGAGTACGCCAGCGTCCCGAACACCCGTTGGGTGAAGCGGGACGTCGCGTCCAGCGACTTGCTCACGCCGAAGTCCGCCAGCGCCAGCTCCAGCGGGTCCCTCCGGCGCAGGAGCACGTTCGACGGCTTCAGGTCGCCGTGCACGATCCCCGCGTCGTGCAGGTGCGCCACCGCCTCCGTCAGCTGGGAGACGACCACGGACAGGGCGGCCGGTGACATCACCGTCCCGGCCCGGACCAGGTCCTCCAGCGATCCGTGGGGGAGGTACTCCGACACCTCGAAGTCGCGCCCGTCCGAGAAGCCCGTCTCGACCACCCGGAGCACGTGGCCGGTGTCCAGCCCCCGCAGCCGCTCCCAGACCTCGGGCATGACCCGGATCCCGCTGCGGTACACCTTCGCGACGAACTCGCCCCCCGCCGCGTCGCGGACCAGCAGCACGTCCGCCTCGCGGCCCTGGTGCGGCAACTCCCCGACCACCGTGAACCGTTCGGCCAGCGCCGAGGGGAGTCGCAGCAGCGCCGCGGAGGCGCCGCCGTCGTCGCGGCGCGTCACCGCGGGATCGGGCGTGCCGTCTCCGGCGCGGACGTCGTCACGACGCGTCACATCAGCTGGCATGGCCGACTCTTCCAAACCGTCACCCCCGCCGGCGGCGGAATTCTCTCTGGCCGGGTCGTGCTCATGGTACTTCAGCCGTGCTCCGCGATCTCCGGAATCGGATGACTCGTCAGATGCGTTGGCCGGTACGGGAACACCGGCGAAAGACCTGGTGAACGACCGGATGGGCGGTGCCGGCGGATGGGCCGCGACGGCCCGGGCGGGTCAGGGGTCGACCGGCTCCACGGTCACCGTCGCGATGTCGCCCGTGTCGAGCGACTCGGCCTTGCGCACCGCGCGCTTGAGGGGCAGCACGTAGCAGCCGCTGCCGCTGTCCGGGAAGATCGAGGTCAGCCAGGTGGTACCGCCGATGGTGACCCGGACGCGCCGGGAGCCGAAACCGCGCGGCGGCCCGCCGGGGATGTCGCGGATCTCCTCGGAGACCTCGGCGGGAACGGTCACGAAGGTCCAGCTGTCGGCGCGCCGGGCCTCCCACAGATACAGCTCGGCGTCGAAGGTGAACGGCATGGCCCCAGCATCGCACGCGGCGCCGACAACGGGCCGGGCCGCGTGCGAGGCGGGCGGTGGCAGGGGCAGCGGCGGGTCTCGGTGCCGGGTCTCGGTGCCGGTGCTCGGTGCCGGTGCTCAGCGGCGGGCGAGCGCGGCCAGCAGCTCGGCGGCGAGCGGGGCCGAGGAGGCCGGGTTCTGGCCGGTGATCAGGTTGCGGTCGGTGACCACGTGGGGGGCCCAGGGCTCGCCGGCCCGCACGTCGAGGCCGGCCTCCCTGAGGCGGGTCTCCAGCAGCCACTTCGCGCGGTCGGCGAGGCCGGCCAGGGTCTCCTCGGTGTCGGTGAACGCGGTCACCCGGTAGCCGGCGAAGGCGTTGGCGCCGTCCTCGTCGACCGCGGCGAGCAGGGCGGCGGGGCCGTGGCAGACCACGCCGAGCGGCTTGCCGGAGCGCAGGACCCGGATGAGCAGCCGGCCGGAGTCGGCGTCGACGGCGAGGTCCTCCATCGGGCCGTGGCCGCCGGGGTAGAGGACGGCGTCGTAGTCGTCCGGGTCGACGTCCTCCAGGCGCACCGGGCTCTTGAGCTCGGCCATCGCGTCGAGGCCCTCGGCGACCCGGCGGGCGCCCTCCTCGCCGCCGTTGGCCTCGGGGGTGAGGCTGCCCCGGTCCGCGGTCGGGACGACGCCGCCCGGGGTGGCGACGGTGATCCGGTGGCCGGCCGCGGTGAGCGCCTCGTACGGGGTGACGGCCTCCTCGGCCCAGAATCCGGTGGGGTGCTCGGTGCCGTCGGCGAGGGTCCAGTGGGTGGCGCCGGTCAGCACGAAGAGGATCTTCGACATGGTGGGGTCTCCAAGGGGTTCGCGGCCGGGGCCGCTGCGCTTGACGTCCTCGAAGGTAGACCTCCTCAAGCATCGGGAACCAATGGACGCGCCGATGCCGGCCATCGGTGATCCGATGGCTCGCCCGGCGCGCGGGCCCGTACGCTCGGGGGCATGAGCGATCGGGAGCCCGGCCGGCCGGGGCCCTTGGACCTGAACCTGCTGCGCACCTTCCTGGCGGTGCACCGGCTGGGATCCTTCACCGCGGCCGGGCACCGGCTGGGCCTGTCGCAGTCGACGGTGACCACCCAGATCCGGGCGCTGGAGGGCCGGCTGGGCCGCGAGCTGTTCGAACGGCGGGCCCGCGGGGTGACCCCGCTGCCCTTCGCGGACGAGTTCGCCGTACGGCTGGCCGGTCCGCTCGACGACCTCGCGGGCGTCACCGGCGAGCGCCCGGACCCGGCCCCCGGGCCGGTGCACCTCGCCGGACCGGCCGAGTTCCTCGGGACCGTCCTGCTCGGGGTGCTCGCGCCGCTGGTGGCCGACGGCGTGCGGCTGCGGGTGGCCACCGGGCTGACCGATCCGCTGCTGGAGGAGCTGCGGGCCGGCCGCCACGACCTGGTCGTGGCCACCCGCCGGCCCCGCGGCCGGACCCTGCACGCCGAACCGCTCGCCGACGAGGAGTTCGTCCTGGTGGCCGCGCCGCTCTGGGCAGAGCGGCTGGCGGGACGGGAGCTGCCCGCCGCGCTGCACGAGGTCCCGCTGGTCAGCTACGCGGAGGACCTGCCCATCGCGCGACGGTACTGGCGGCACGTCTTCGAGCGCCGGCTGCACGCCCGGGCCGCGCTCACCGTCCCCGACCTGCGGGCCGTGCTCGCCGCGGTGGTCGGCGGGGCGGGCTGGAGCGTCCTGCCCGGCTACCTGTGCCGCGCGGAGCTCGCCTCCGGCGCGCTGCGGGTGCTCCACGAGCCGCCGGACCCGCCGATCAACACCGCCTACCTGGTCCAGCGGCCCGGCGGCCCGGCCGGTCCGCACGTCGCCCTGGTGCGGGAGCGCCTGCTCGAGGCCGCGAAGGGCTGGTGAACCGGGGCTCCCATGGGTCGCCGATGCGACTAGTCAACTAGGTGAATATAGTGGGCGGGGTCAGCCGGTGTGCTCGTCCGAGAGGGGCCCCTCATGTCGGAACTGCCCGACCCGCCCGCGCGGTACCTGCGGTACGTCGCCCTCGGCGACAGCCAGACCGAGGGCGTCGGCGACGGTGACGACGCGACCGGACTGCGGGGTTGGGCCGACCGCCTCGCCGAGCGGATCGCGGTCACCAGCCCGGGCCTCGGCTACGCCAACCTGGCCGTCCGGGGACGCCTCGCCGGGCAGGTCCGCGCCGGGCAGCTCGCCCCCGCCCTGGCCCTGCGGCCCGACCTGGCCACCGTGGTCGCCGGGTTCAACGACCTGCTCCGCCCGGGCTTCGACGCGGACGAGGTGGCCGGGCACCTGGAGGCGATGTTCGCCGCGCTCACCGCGCAGGGCGCCCGGGTCGCCACCGTGACCTTCCCCGACGCTGCCCGGATCACCCCGCTCGCCCGGCCGATCGGCCCCCGGGTGGTCGCGCTGAACGACCGCCTCCGCGCGGCCGCGGACCGGCACGGCGTCCTCGTCGCCGAGACCGCGCGGCACCCCGTGGTCACCGACCCGCGTCTGTGGAGCGCCGACCGGCTGCACGCCGGGCCGCTCGGGCACGACCGGATCGCCGCCGCGGTCGCCGAGGCCCTCGGACTGCCCGGCAGCGACGACTCCTGGAGCCGGCCGCTGCCCCCGCCGGAGCGCCCCGCGCCGACC